>JBQGDK010000255.1:0-5041 GCA_052039025.1 Actinomycetota bacterium | reverse complement strand
GGGCGGGCCCGGCACCGACCGGGCCGGCACCTGCGAGAAGGTGAGCTCGGTCCCGTAGCCTCGTCGCCACCCCGGAGACGCTAGATTGGGCCCGCCATGGCGCGGGATGCCGAGCGCGTCGCCCTCGAGGTCCTGAAGGCCGAGAGCGCCCAGTTCGGCCAGTCGTTCCGCTGGAACGAGGAGATCGGTGAGCGCCGGGTCACCATGGTCCTGACGCTGATGACGGTGGCGGCGGCGGCCTCCGGGATCATCGCCGACTCGGTCGACATCCGACCCGAGGCCAAGCTGCGACTGGTCGCCTGGGTCGCGCTGGCCCTGTTTGTCCTGGGCCTGGTGACGCTGGCGCGCCTCGTGCGGCGCAACGTCGCCTCGGACGAATACCGGTGGGCCCTCGACACCATCAGGCTCCGGCTGATCGCGCTTGGGGGCGAGGACCTGGATGGGTACTGGCCGTTCCCGGGCGGGCCCCCCGCGAGGCCCGGGGAACCCGGGGCCACCACATCCCCGAAGCCGAAGCCCCGCAGACTGGAGCTCAAGCGGCTGCTGGGACTCACGCTGCTCATGAGCACCACCAACTCCGTGCTCCTGACCGCCGCCACCGTGCTCGGCTTCGCCCCACCCCGCGGGTGGGCGATCCTCCTCGGTGGGCTCGTGTTCGTTCTCTCGCTCGTGGGCCAGGTCGGGCTGGCGCGAGCGCTGGAGCGGCGCCTGAAGATGGAGGTCGAGCTCCTGCCGGAGAAGCGATGACCGAGCCGACCGAGACCGAGCTGAAGCTCGTCGTGTGGGAGCGCGACCCCCAGGCGCTGGCCAGGAGGCTGTGGTCGCGTCGGCGACTCGACTCGTACCGGCTGCGGGTGGAGGGACGGGTCGAGCTGACCGACACGTACTTCGACACGCCGGGCCGGGACCTCAGCGAGCGAGGGGTGGCCCTGCGCACCCGGGAGGAGGACGGCCGGCGGCTGGTGACCCTGAAGGGGTCGGCGGAGGTGCGCGAGGGCGTCCCCCGGCGGCTCGAGGTAGAGGCCGAGTGGTCGGAACGCGCGGCCGCGACGCTCGGCCGGGAGCTGCGGCGGATCGGTCTCGACGTCGGGGGCCCGCGACCCTGGCGGCGCGATCCCCGAGCGGCGATCGAGGCGATGGGCTTCGTTCTCCTGTCACGCCGACGGACCGTCCGGCTTCCCCGTTCGGTTTCCCACGCCGAGGAGGCCGGCGGGCCCGTGGCCGAGCTCGCCATCGACCGCGTCTCCGACCGCGTCGGCCGCCGCGCCGTGCGCCACTACGAGGTCGAGGTCGAGGCCGTGGACGCATCGGCCACGTCCGACGTGGTGAGGATCGGGCGGGAGCTCGAGCGACTCGTGGGCGAGGGTCTGCGGGCGTTCGGCCACTCGAAGCTCGCGGTCAGCCTGGCCATCCAGGACCTCGCCTCCCGGGACGACGGCCTGGAAGGCCTGGTCGATGACCACGGCTACCTCACGCCGGAAGGGTGGGGAGCCATCTCCCGAAGGCTCCGCCGCGATGAGGTCGTGGGCCGTCTTCCGGGAGACGACTAGGGCGCCCGTGGCGTCCGCGAGATCCACCCGGCAGCCCCTGGTGGAGGCATGCCGGGGCCAGGGGATCACCGACCAGCGGGTGCTGAGGGCCTTCGGGCGGGTGCGGCGGCAGGACTTCGTGCCTCCGGAGTGGGTCGGGCTGGCCGACCACGACCGACCCATTCCCATCCCCCACCGCCAGGTCACCACCCAGCCGACGCTGGTGGCCCGGATGGTGGCCTCGCTGCGGCTCGGTGGCCACGAGCGGGTGCTCGAGGTCGGCACCGGGCTCGGGTACCAGACGGCCATCCTGGCGGCTCTGGCCGGGTGGGTGTTCTCGATCGAGCGGTTCGGCGATCTGGCGGAGTGGGCCGAGGCGAACGTCCGCGGCGCGGGCATCGAGAACGTCACGGTGATCGAGGGAGACGGGACGCTCGGCCTCCCCACCCTGGCGCCGTTCGGGGCGATCGTGGTGTCCGCCGCGTCGCCAACCGTGCCGGCGCCGCTCGTCGACCAGCTCGCCGAGGGTGGGCGCATCGCCCACCCGGTGGGGCCGGGCGGCGACGACGTCGTCACCACCTACCGGAAGCAGGGGGGCCGGCTGATCTCCGAGCCGCCGGGCATCGCAGCCCACTTCGTCAGGCTGATCGGGGAGCACGGCCTCCACGAGGAGGCCTGAAGGAGCGGTCACACATCCTCCCTCCGATCCGTCATCCGGACGACGACCCGACAGGAGGGAGAGGAACATGGCCGTGCGGGTGACCGCGATCATGCTGGGCGTGAAGGACCTGTCCCGCTCGAAGGCGTTCTACCAGGAACTTGGCTGCAGGCTCGATCAGGACCACCCGAGCTTCGCGTCGTTCGACCTCGGCGAGGGGACCTCGCTGGCCCTCTACGAGTGGAACGCCGCTGCCAGGGACGCCGGCGTGCAGCCCGAGGGTTCCGGGTTCCGGGGCGTCTCCTTGCACCACATCGTCGGCTCCGCCGACGAGGTCGACGACACGATGCGAACGGCCGAAGGCGCCGGAGGCACCGTGGTGAAGGCAGCCGGGGCCGGCGAGTGGGGCGGCTACTTCGGGTACTTCAGCGACCCGGACGGCCACCTCTGGAAGGTCGCCTCGCAGTAGATCAGCGTTCGAGGATGGCCTTGAGGCGGCGGAGGTCGCCGGCGACCGAGCGATGGACCATCCTGGGGAGCAGTGGGCCGGCCAGGCGGTAGGCGCCGGCCGGCTCGCCCTCCACCCGGATCGCCATCCGTGTGCCTCGATCGGTCGGCTCGAACGAGTAGGTCACGGCCATCGGGAACGGGCTCCGGATCGAGCGCATCGCCAGGCGGGCGCCGGGCTCGAGCTCGGCGACCTCGAGGACGTACTCGATCCTGCGACCGATGAACGAAGCCACCCGACGGACGGTGGATCCCTTCGCCAGCGGCCGCTCGCCCAGGAGCACGGCCTCCGAGATCCCGCCGATCCACACGGGGTCGTTGACGGGGTCGGTGGCGTAGGCGAAGACGCGGTCGCGGTCCGCCGCGATCGTCTCGGTGGCGGTCACGTCGAGCGTCACGCCAACACCTCCTCGGCCAGCCGGTCGAGCATCCGGCCCCACCCGCCCTGGTGCGGTTCGACCTGGCCCTCCGGGAGCCGCTCGTGGGTGAGCACGAGCTCCGTCCCGCCCTCGGCCGGCCGAAGCTCGACGGTGACCATGCCCGGTTCGGGCCCGGTGAACCGGGAGGACCACGTGAACGCCAGCCGACGCGGCGGAGCGATCTCGAGGTACTCGCCGGTGTGCTCGATGCGGCGGTCCTCGCCGACCATCGTCACCCGGAACCGGCCGCCGATCCTGAGGTCGACCTCGACATCGGCGTGGCCGACCGGAGACAGCCAGGTGCGCATGACCTCGGGATCGGTCCACGCAGCGAAGACCTCCTCGGCGCTCGCCGGGAGGAGCCGGCGGACCTCGAGCGAGGTCACCCCCCCACGCTCAGCGGCTCCGGTGCCCACGGCTCCCTCGCAGGACGGCCTCGAGGTCGGCCAGTCGCCCTTCCCAGAACTCGCGGTAGGCTTGGAGCCAGGCCGAGGCCTCCCTCAGCGGGGTCGGCTCGAGCGTGAGGTGGTGCACCCGCCCCTCCACCTGCCGCCGCACGAGCGAGGCCTCCTCCAGCACCGAGATGTGCTTCGACACGGCCCACAGCGAGACGTCGAACGGCTGGGCCAGGCCGGTCACGGTGCTGGGCCCCTCACTGAGTCGGGCCAGGATCGCTCGCCGATAGGGGTGTGCCAGCGCGGCATAGGTCCCGTCCAATCGGGACTCGTCCGAATAGTCAACCATACGGTTGAGGATTATCGAGGGGTCTCGGCCCCCATGTCAAGGCGGCTCCGGACGATACTTGGCGCACCGCGACTCGGAAGGGAGAGCGATGGACACGGAACAGGAGGTGCGCCGCTACGACCGCCAGCACGATCCGGCGCGGGTGATGGCATTGAGCGACGGGGTCGTGGCCATCATCATCACGCTGTTGGTGCTGGAGATCCACGTCCCGGACCTCGCGGCGGGCCAGACGCTCCGGGAGGCGCTGGAGGAGGTCAGGCCCTCGCTCATCGGGTTCCTGATCAGCTTCGTGGTGGTGGCGATCTCGTGGGCCGGCCACCGGGACCTGTTCGCGCACATCAGGAGGACGGACCGGGCCCTGGTGTGGCTCAACATCGGCTACCTCCTCCCGCTCAGCCTGCTCCCGTTCGGGGCGGCCCTGATCTCCCGGTACCAGGAGGAGCCCGTCGCGCTCCGGATGTACGGGTTCGTGCTGCTGCTCATCGCCCTGACCCGTCTCGTGGTGTGGCTGTACGCCACGAACCGGCCCCACCTCTTGTTCGAACCGGTCAGCAGGCGCACGCGGCTGGTCGGGGCGCTGTTCACCGCCGTGCCCGCGGGGCTCTACACGCTGGCCATCATCATCTCGGACAACCTCCCCGGCGCCAGCCTGGCGATCTACGCCGGGGCTCCGGTCCTGTACTTCATCGTGCTCATCCTCGAGCGCTCCACCGCGCCTCCGGGAGAGGTCGACGACGAGTTCACCTGAGCCTCGCCGGCGGCCCATACTTCGCGACGACGTCCCGGAGAGACGGCCTCAGCGGAAGGGGTCCCTTGTGCATCCATGGTTCGTGCAGGCAGAGGGAGAGGTGGTGGAGTTCCCCTCGAAGCCCGTCGAGGCATGGGCCCGCTTCGACGACTTCTTCCAGGAGGAGCACGAACGCCTCTTCAAAGCCCTCTACTTCGTGACCGGGAACCGTCAGGACGCCGAGGAGCTGATGCAGGACGCCTTCCTGAAGCTGTGGGAGCGGTGGAGCGACATCCACCGGATCTCGGACCCCGTTGGCTACCTCTTCCGCGTGGCCCTGAACGGGTTCCGGATGCGCCGCCGCCGGGCGGCGATGGCCATCCGGAAGGTCCTCCCGGTCGTGGAGCGGCGTGACGAGTTCCTCGACGCGGAGATGCGCGCGGACATGCGACAGCTC
>JBQGDK010000254.1:0-1818 GCA_052039025.1 Actinomycetota bacterium | reverse complement strand
CAGGTAGGTGACCACCGCCGGCAGCCCGGTGGGGATGGCGGAGATGGCGAGGCTGATCCCGACGAGGAACAGGTCGTCGAAGTCCTCGCCCCGCGCCAGCCCGAGCACGACGATCAGCACCAGGGCGGCCGCGGCCATGATCGTGATCAGCACGGTGAGCTGGTCGAGCTGGCGGGTGAGCGGGGTCTTCTCCTGCTCGACGCCGCTGAGCATCCCGGAGATGTGCCCGACCTCGCTCTCCATGCCGGTGGCGGTGACCACCATCTCGCCCCGGCCCCGGGTGACCTGGGAGTTCATGTAGGCCATGTCGACCCGGTCGCCGAGCGGCACGTCGTCGCCGGTCACCGCCTCGACGTTCTTGGCCACCGGTGTGCTCTCGCCGGTGAGGCCGGCCTCCTCGATCTCCAGCGTGGCCGCCAGGAGGAGCCGGCCGTCGGCCGGGACCTTGTCGCCCGCCTCGAAGCTGACGATGTCGCCCGGCACCAGATCCTCGGCCGGGACCTCGACGATCTCGCCGCCCCGCCGGGTGTTGGCGGTGATGATCAGCATCTGGCGGAGGGCGGCCACGCTCTCGGCCGCCTTGCCCTCCTGGTGGAGGCCCATCAGGGCATTGACCACCGTGATGCCGAAGACCACCAGCCCGGTGGACACGTCCTGGAGGGCGATGATGCTGACGACCGCGGCCCCGACGAGAACGAGCTGCATCAGGTCGCGGTACTGGCGGAGGAACGCCTTCCAGGCGGGCTCCTTGGCCTCCTCGGCCAGCTTGTTGGGCCCGTAGCGCTCTCGCCGCTCGGCGACCTCGGCCGAATCGAGGCCCACCGAAGGATCGACGCCGAGCCGGCGGCAGGCCTCGTCCGCGGGGAGGCGGTACCAGTCGGCGGGCTCGGCCTCGCCGACCGCCGGTGCCGGAACCACGGCGAGCGTCGGACTGCCGGGGTCAGACACGAGCCGGGGTTCCGGGAACCTGCCGCCCGCCGTAGGTGGCCAGGGCATAGACCACCAGCATGGCGAGGCCCACGCTCAGGATGGTCCACAGCGGCTGGTAGTAGATCCACGGCAGGAAGGCGATTGCGGCCACGGCGGCGGTGAAGATTCCGACCCAGCGGGCCCACTCGGCGCCGCTGACAACGGCGATGCCGGCGGCGATGAGTACGATGCCGACCACCAGCCAGACCCAACCCCAGGCGGTGAGGTCGTCCTCGAAGAGGACGGTCCGCACGTCCTCGGAGACGTCGTCGTACTTGAACGCCCACAGTGCGTCCAGGATCTTGAATGCTCCGCTGACGACGAGGAGCGTGCCGGCGAACGCCAGCCACCCCGCCCCTCGCGGTGTCACCGCATAGTCCACCTGACCGGTGGCGCTCATTGGCGCACCCTTCGGGATGCGCGCGATGAGCGTTCGGCCCTCCGGGCCGAGGACCGCACTGTGCTCATGGTTCGCTCGCTCCGCTCGCTCACGTGGGCCTCCTCGTGCCGCGTCCGTCGAGCGACACCGACGATCCGTTGCTCCCGGGTGGGGCAGCACCACCCACCCGGGGGTGGTCCGGCGCGGCAGGGCGTGGGGGGACCACCCGCGCAGGGTGATGCGCCGGGCCGACGCCTCCCCGATATCAGAGAGTGGCGGCCTCGAAGCTGGTCGTGAGGCGGTGTGGCTGCCAGCGGGAGGATCAGGATGGGAGACATGGGAGACCGCGACGACCAGCCGGTGTCCGGGCTGCCCACGTCCCCCCTGCTCAAGGCCAAGCTCCGGGCCCCGGTGGTCCCCGACCACTACGTGCGGCGCCCCCGCCTGCTGCGGCTGCTGAACGAGGCGGT
>JBQGDK010000253.1:0-2022 GCA_052039025.1 Actinomycetota bacterium | reverse complement strand
CGAGCTGCGTCCCGAGATCGCCGCCCTCTCGATGTCGGGGTCGAGCTTCATCGTCGCCGTCAACGCCCTGATGCTGAAGGGCCTACGGCTGCCGCGCGAGGCGCCGGCGCCGCCGAGCGAGCCCGGCGCTCCGCCTGCTCCACCCCGCGAGGCCCACGGCGTGCCCGCCCCCGGCTGAGGCACTCGAATGAGATCTCTCGACCTGTCGTATCCTCGCTCCGCATGATTCGCCTACGGGAGACGGCGCGGCGGCAGGGCGGTAGGGGCCTCGCACTCGGTGCGATTGCCCTCATCTCCCTCGTCCTGCTTTGGGAGCACAGCGCACCAGGCGGGCATCACATGAGCGATCACGAGGGGATGGGGGCGGGGACCGTCGTCGGGATCTGCCTCGCTGTTCTCCAGGGCGGGGGAATGCTGATGCTGGGGTTCGGGCTGCTGGGCATGATTCGGCGAGCGCGACCGCGCCCTGTCCCGGTCAGCCTTCCGCCAACTCCGCTCGTCGTTCCGCAGCCCGGGTCCCCCGCGAGGCCGCGGGCGGGGCCCGCGACGCTCCAGGTCTTCTTGCGCTGAATCAGCCGGGCTCGGGCGCCACGGCACCCGGCTCACGCGCCATCGATGGCGCGCTGCATGCTGATTCGACGAAAGGAGAAGAAGATGTCCTGGAAGGTGATTGCCGGGGCCCTTGTGGCCGTGGCAGCCGTGCTCGTCGCGATCGTCCTGATCGCCGGTGGAGATGACACCGCCGACGCGAAGCAGACCGACGACGACTTCATGGCACAGATGACCGCCCATCACGAGATGGCGATCGAGATGGCGGAGCTGGCTCAGGAGCGGGCGGAGCACGCCGAGGTCAGGCAGCTCGCCGGCGAGATCATCGCCGCCCAGACCGCCGAGATCGACCGGATGGGGTCGATCCACGAGCGCATGTTCGACGAGGGGATCGAGGGCCACGAGCACGGAATGCTCGGGATGTCTCATGCCGAGATGGGGATGAACATGAACATGACGGACCTCGAGAACGCCAAGCCGTTCGATAAGGAGTTCATCGACTCGATGGTCGCCCACCACCAGGGCGCGATCCGGATGGCCCGGATCGAGAAGGACAAAGGCGAGGACGACGAGCTCGCGGAGATCTGCGATGCGATCATCGTGGCGCAGACCGCCGAGATCGAGGAGATGAACATGTGGCACGAGCAGTGGTACGGCGCCCCCTCCTCGTCGGGTGGCGCTCCCGAGGAGGGCGAGTCGAGTGTGCCCCCCCACGAGATGATGGGTCACTGAGCCCGATTCACCGGGCCGGCGGATGCGGCCCGGGGCGATGCCCCGGGCCGCGCCGTCAGGCGCGGTGGGCGACGCCGAGGATGTGGGGGATCGAGGGGACGGGGGCCCCGGGGGTGAACGGGAAGCGCTCGCTCCGCTCGACGGTGAACCCGGCGGCTTCGATCGCGGGGAGGGTGTCGCGGGCCATGTGGCAGCCGCCGGCGACCCGCGGCCAGAACGTCGCGTCAGCGATTCGCTGAAGTCGCGCCGGAAAGGGGTTCTGGGCAATGACGTGCTCGTAGAAGCGGAGCTCGCCCCCCGGCCGCAAGACCCGGCGCATCTCGGCGAGAGCGGCCGCTTGGTCGGGAACCGAGCAGAGAACGAGGGAGGCGACGGCCGCATCCTGCGAGCCGTCCTCGGCCGGAAGCGCCGAGGCGACGCCGTCCACCACCTCGATCTCGACCGGCGCCTTCCGCGCCTCCTCGACCGCAGCCTCACGGAGCAGGGGCTCGGGCTCCACCGCCAGCACCTTCTCGACCGTGTTCGGGTACAGGGCGAAGTTGAGCCCGTTGCCGGCGCCGACCTCGATCACCCGGCCGGAGAGCCCCTGGAGCAGCTTGCGGCGATACTCGTCCTCGGTCTCGTGCCGCTTCCGCGACATCCGCATGTAGATGCGGGCGAAGAGCGGGTGGCGGACCTCCTCAGGCACGCGGCCCCACGGCTCGGCGGAGCACGACCAGGGCAGCGGCGCCAAGCGCAGCG
>JBQGDK010000252.1:0-3070 GCA_052039025.1 Actinomycetota bacterium | reverse complement strand
CAGCCCGACAGGCATGGGCACGTCCGGATGGCCTCGAGCGTCGCGGCGAGCCACCGCTCGGCGGCGCCGAAGCCGCGCTCGGCGATCCCGGCGCCGCCCGGGTACCCGTCGTAGACGAAGATGGCGCACGAGCCGGTGTCGGGGTGGAACGCCGTCGACACGCCGCCCACGTCCCACCGGTCGCACGTGGCCACCAGGGGGAGGAGGCCGATGGCGGCGTGCTCGGCCGCGTGGGCGGCGCCGGGAAGATCGGCCGCGGTCACGTCGGCCCCGGCGATGACCTGGTCCGGCACGGCCCACCACACCGCTCGGGTCACCAGGGACTGAGGTGGCAGGTCGAGGGGGACGGTCTCGACGATCTCTCCGGTCATGTGCAGCTTGCGGACGAACCCCACCACCTGATCGGTGACCCGCACGTCCCCGAAGAACATCGGCGCCCCGCCGAGCTTGGACTCGGCGAGGGCCCGGAGGACCTCGATGTCGGTCGTGTCCCGGGACTGCGTGTACCAGTCGGCGTCGGACGCTCGCACCAGCGCCACGCCCCGGGCGAGATCGAGCTCGACGACCTCGTACTGTTCGCCTTGATGGAGGTAGATCGCCCCCGGGTGGACCTGGAGGAAGGCCCTGGGCTCGTCCACCGTCCCCAGGAGCGCTCCCGTTCCTTCCTCGACGATCAGGAACAGCCGGCCCGAGGCGGAGCGGATGTCCACGTCGCGGTGGGGGACGTCCCCGGCCCGGGCGTGCAGCCGACCCCGCCGATCGATCAGGGCGCCCTCCTCGATGAGGGCGCCGGCGACGTCGCCGTCACCGAAGAACCGCAGCTCCTCGGGGGCCAGCGGCTGTTCCCGGGCGGCGCACCGGAGATGCGGTGCCACCACGTACGGGTTCGTCGGGTCGATCACCGCCGCCTCCGGGGGCTTCCGGAACAGGTCCCCCGGGTGGGCGACGAGGTACTGGTCGAGCGGGTCGTCCTGGGCCACCAGGACCGCCAGGGAGGACTCGGCCCGCCGCCCCGCCCGACCGGCCTGCTGCCACAACGAGGCCCTGGTCCCCGGGTATCCCGTCAGGATGGCGGCGTCGAGGGAGCCGATATCGATGCCCAGCTCCAGGGCCGAGGTCGACGCCACGGCCAGGAGCTCGCCGTCGGCCAGGGCGCGCTCCAGGGCGCGTCGTTCCTCGGGCAGGTAGCCGGCCCGGTATGCCTTGACCCGATCCGCCAGGCCCCGGTCCAGGCTCCGCCGGGTCGCGTCGGCCAGGATCTCCGCGGCCCGGCGCGAGCGTGCGAACGCGATGGCCCGGACGTCCTCCTCGACGAGCCTCGACAGGAGGAGCGAGGCCTCGGTGATCGCGCTGCCCCGGGCCCCGGACTCGTCGTCGAGGAGCGGAGGGTTCCACAGGCAGAACAGCTTCTCGCCTCGAGGCGATCGGTCCTCGTCGACGGCCTCGAACGCCACGCCGGTCAGCCGCTCGGCGAGCTCGGCCGGGTTCCCAACGGTTGCCGAGGCCATCACGAACCTCGGGTCGCCCCCGTAGTGGGCCACCAGGCGGCGGAGGCGGCGGAGGACCATCGCCACATGGGACCCGAACACTCCGCGGCAGACGTGCGCCTCGTCGACCACGACCAGCGACAGGCGGAGGAAGAAGTCGGCCCACCGGGCGTGCCCGGGGAGGATCCCGGCGTGGAGCATGTCGGGGTTCGTCAGGATCAGGTTCGCGGTCCGGCGGATCAGCGGCCGCTCGGCGGACGGGGTGTCGCCGTCGTACACCGCGGCCCGGATCTGGGGCAGCCGGAGGTCCCGGATCTGCCGGAGCTGGTCCCGGGCCAGAGCCTTGGTGGGGAACAGGAAGAGCGCGGTGCTGCGCTGGTCCTCCAGCGCGGCCCGGGCGAAGGCGATGTCGTACACGAGCGTCTTTCCGCTGGCCGTCCCGCTGGCAACGATCACGTGGCGTCCCTCCCCGAGGAGCTCCAGAGCCCGGCGCTGGTGCGGGTACAGCCCGTCGATGCCGAGCAGACGGAGCCGCTCGGGGAGCGGCTCGGGGAGGTCGGGGAACGGCGCGGCCCGCGGCTCGCGGGCCGGGAGGGTCTCGACGTGGATCAGCCGGTCGCCTGCGACCTCGTCCTCGGCGAGCCGCTGGAGGAACCCCCTGGCATCCACCGCCTCATCGTGCCACGGGGCGCCGAGAGGAACCGGGCCTCGGGTATGCTTCGGCCTCGTGCAGCGCGAGTCCCTCCTCCGGCCGTCGCTGATCCTGGCGCTTGCCTCCCCTGTCCCCGGCCTGGCGGTCCGGTTCGACCTGCTCCATGTCCCGGTGGTCCTGGAGACGACGCTGTTCGGAGTGGCCATCTTCGGTGCCGCGTTCATCCTGTCCTGGGCCGCCGAGGTCGCCCAGCTCGACATCTCCCAGACGCTGGCCATCGCGGTGCTCGCGCTGATCGCCGTCCTTCCCGAGTACGCCGTCGACCTGTTCCTGGCGTACCGGGCGGGACAGGGCGATGAGGAAGCTCGGCACCTCGCGGTGGCGAACATGACCGGGGCCAACCGGCTCTTGATCGGGCTCGGCTGGTCAGCGGTGGTGCTGATCTACGCCTGGAAGTCGGGGCGGCCCCGGGTCGACCTGCGGGCCGAACAGCGGACCGATGTGGGGTTCCTGCTCGTGGCCACACTGTGGGCGTTCACGATCCCACTGCGTGGACAGCTATCGCTCCTCGATCTCGGCGTCTTGGGGACCCTGTTCATCTTCTACATCATCCGGGCGGCCAGGGAGGAGGTGGAAGAGCCGGAGCTGATCGGGGCGGCCGCCGCGCTGGGGGCTCTGCCCAAGGTGCCTCGACGAGTCACCACGCTCCTCCTGTTCCTGTTCTCGGCGACCGTGATCCTGCTGGTGGCCGAGCCATTCGCCGAGGGGCTGCAGGAGATCGGGGAGGAGTTCGGCATCAGCAAGTTCCTCCTGATCCAGTGGGTGGCCCCCCTGGCATCGGAGGCGCCGGAGATGATCATCGCGATCCTGTTCACGCTCCGGCTGAATGCGCAGGCCGGCCTGGGGACGCTGATCTCCTCGAAGGTGAACC
>JBQGDK010000251.1:0-1846 GCA_052039025.1 Actinomycetota bacterium | reverse complement strand
CCCGGTGCCGCAGCTCCGTGTCATTCAGCGGCACGGCCGTGCAGGCTTCCTCGCTGGGGCTGGAGGGGTTTCCGGCGCCGTCGACGGCGGTGGCCCGGAAGCAGTACGTGGATCCCGTCCGCCCCTCGTAGCGGGTCGACTGGCCGGTCGAGGTGATCCAGTGCCCCCTGTCGGTCCACGCGCCGCTCGGCCGGGCCTCCCTGACCTCGACCTCGAAACGCTCCACCCCGCTCTCCGTGTCGGACCCGCCCCAGGACACGTCGAAGCCGGTCCCTCGCTGGAACCGCGGGAGGGCGCCGATGACGACGATGGGGGGCGTGGTGTCCTGGGCCAGGTCCACGGTCCACATGCGCTCGACCTCCGACCCCACGTTGCCGGCCACGTCGGCGGCGCGGACCGCGAAGCCGTGGTCGCCCTGGCCGAGATCCTCGTAGCTCCGCGGGGACGTGCACGGGACGAAGGAGCCCTCATCGAGCCTGCATTCGAACGTCGCAGGCTCGCTCGAGGTGAACGTGAAGGTGGCCGAGGTGGAGGCGACGACCCCGGAGGGCCCGGACGTGATCGTCACCGTGGGAGGCTGCGTGTCGACCGTCCAGACGCGCAGGGCCCCCACTCCCTGGTTGCCGGCGGCATCCCGGGCCCGGACCCGGAACGTGTGTGAGCCGTCGGGCAGGTCGATGTAGGTCGCCGGCGATGAGCAGGGGGCGAACGGAGCGCCGTCCAGCCGGCACTCGAGCGTGGCCGGCTCCACCACGGAGAACTCGAACGTGGCCGAATCCGAGGCCACCGTCCCCTGGGGACCGGTGTCGATCACCGCGACCGGGGCCACCGTGTCCCGCGTGGCGGACAGGGCGACCGAGGCCCCGCTCATGTTGCCGGCGGCGTCCTCGGCCACCGCCGTGATCGAGACGGGCCCGTCGGCGAAGCTCGGCGGCACGGTGGTATCGACCCCGGTCGGATCGATGAACGAGGTCCCGGCGCCCAGCCCCGACAGCGTCCGGACCCGCTCGTTCGCGTCCTGGCTGAACGTGAGCCTGACCCGGACGGTGTCCGGGGTCTTCGTCCCCGTCACCGCGACGCTCGCGGCGTTGGCCTGGGTGATGTGGTCCTCCGCCCATCCGGGCCCCGCCGGGATCGCGAGGCCGGAGGGTGGCCCGGGGGCCGTCTTGTCGGCGACGGCCGAGGCCTCGTTCGAGTCGTCACTCTCCGCGGCGCCGTCGTCCTCGGCCCGCACCACGTAGTAGTAGGTCGTGCCGTCGATCGTGTTGGAGCCAGGGTCCGCGTACGTCGTCCCGGCCACCAGGGAGGCGATCCGATTGCCGGGGCCGGGCGGGAATCCCACGGTCGTGCCCCTGTACACGTTGTACCCGGCCACGTTGGCGCCGCCGGAAGGGGACCAGGACAGATCGATCTGGCCGGCGGCCTTGGCCGTGGCCTCCAGGCCGGTGGGCGGGGGGAGCCCGGATGACGCCAGCGCGGACGCCAGGTTGAGTCGCCGGCCGGAGACCGTGGTCCCGGCGAGGGCCGGCACCGGATCACCGGTGCTCATGAGGCGTGATTTCACCTCGAGATGGGTGAGGCCGGGGAACTTCGCCATCACCTGGGCGGCCGCCGCGGTCACGTGCGGTGTGGCCATGGACGTCCCGTCGAACCAGGCCGTCGGCGCTCCCCGCATCCCCCCGACCGCTCCCGGCCGGACGCCCAGCGGGCTCGACCAGAACTGTCCCGTGGGGTCCTCCCCGAGGATCGGCGGGAGGCCCGGATCCAGCTCCACCTTCGGCACCGAGGCGTACGGCGTGCCGGGCATGCCCGTCGGCCGGAAGTTCAGGTCGAAGTCGGCCAGGTA
>JBQGDK010000250.1:0-1819 GCA_052039025.1 Actinomycetota bacterium | reverse complement strand
TCGTGCTGCACCCTGACGAGCGTTTCCAGCCGGTGCCCGTCAACGGCTTCCTCGCGGACTCGGACGTCAAGCAGCAACAGGCGGATGGGACCTGGGCCGTCGTATCCGGGCAGCTGCCGACCTCCGGCGCGAGCTGGCGTCTCGACCAACGCCTCTGCGACGTGCGCGCCGGGCTCACGGCGACCGATTGCTATGCGAGTGCCGAGGCGGCTCACGGTGCGACGCCCACCGTCTACGGAACCTCGTTCCGGCGCGAGAGTCGTGTCGTGCTCCAGTACTGGCTCTTCTACCCGTTCAACCCGTACAGCCCGGAGCGACCGCCGAATCCCGAGTTCGCCCAGATGCACGAGGGCGACTGGGAGATGATCACCATCTTCCTCGACAGGACCGGCAAGCCCGTGAGTGCGGGATACAAGCGGCACTGCACCGGCAGGACGAGGGACTGGGGGAAGGTCGAGAAGCGCGGGCAGCGACCCATCGTCTACGTCGCGCTCGGGTCACACGCGAGCTACTTCGGTCCGGGATCGTTCCTGCTCGACGAGCGCTGCTGGCCCAAGGAGCTCCTGATCGTCATGGATGCCTACAAGAAGCGGCTCCGGGATATCACGGGTGCCGGAAGGACGGTCCGGCCCCGGCTCGTGAGGTTCACGGCGAGCTCTCCGGGGTGGATGCGCTTCCCCGGCACGTGGGGTGAGGACCAGATCATCGACTTCCCCGATGCGAGGTTCACCTACGGGACGAGTCCCTCAGGCCCCGCGTTCCAGAAGGTCTGGCGGAGCCCGATCCGGGAGCCGCTCTCATGGCCGAAGGGCTGAGACGGTACGCACTTGACAAGCGCTCGCCCGTGTGACAGATTCCTGTCCGCCAAGTCCCGCGGATCTTCGGATCAGCGGGATTTGGCATTTCTGGGGACCGACTCGAGAGCCTCCACGAGCCTCTCGCAGTCCTCGTCGGTGCTGTAGCCCTGCACCGATAGCCGCACGAGCGTCCGGCCGTCGACGGCGCGCACCGGGATCTCGATGCCGTGACGCTCGCGGAGCTCGTGCTGCAGGTCGTCCGGGTCCGCGTGGGGGACGGGGAAGGCCGTCATCTGCGGCGCCTGGAGCTCCGGGGCGGAGACGGGCTCGCCGTGTCGAGCACGGGCCGTGGAGTCGCGCCGAAGGAGCCGTGGTTGAGGTGGACGATCCCCGGATCGAGCAGGAAGTCCGCGCGGAACCCCTCTGCCGTCCTCACGCCCGCGAGCCTATCTCCGGCACGTTCCGTAGTTCCCCGCAACCGGATGCGCGGTCACGCCGATGCTGCGCGGCGGCGCATGCGGCGAGATATGCGCCGGACCTCGACGAAGGAGGACCGTGGACGACGGGCAGAGCGCCGAGCGGCTGTCCAGGCGGGAGCTCATCACCGGGGCAGGAGCGGTGGGCGTCGGCCTGGGCCTCGCCGAGGTCGCGTTCCCCGCTCTCTTCCTGAGCGCCTGCGGAGGTACTGCGGAGAGCGCCAAGCCAGGCGCTCCCGCCGCGAACCCGCTCGCCGCCTATCCGGAGCGGGACTGGGAGAAGATCTACCGCGAGCAGCTGGGCGAGGACTCCTCCTTCGTCTTCACGTGCGCTCCCAACGACACGCACAACTGCCTGCTGCGGGCGTACGTCCGCAACGGCGTGGTCGTCCGCATCGGCGCCACGTACGGCTACGGGCAGGCGAAGGACCTGCTCGGCAACCAGGCATCGCATCGCTGGGACCCCCGCATCTGCCAGAAGGGCCTGGTGCTCCACCGGCGCCAGTACGGCGACCGGCGCGTGAAGGCGCCGATGATCCGGCGCGG
>JBQGDK010000249.1:0-3291 GCA_052039025.1 Actinomycetota bacterium | reverse complement strand
CCGCCGCGGGCCCGCCGTGGCCCACCTCGACCGACCAGGCCTCTCCGTATGGCGGGGCCGGGCCCTCCGCAGTCCCCGAGTGCGCCGCGTCCCGGCCGGCCATCGGCCACGGAGCGGCCGCCTGAGCTGCGACCGGGGCGGACGGCACCCCGCCCAGGAGCGCGGACAAGAGCGCCGCCGGGATCGCAGCGCCGACACGACGGCGCCGGGGAGCGCGCGGCGAGGGCGGCGGGGGGGGCATGGCCGCCCATTCTAGGTCCTCGAACCGGTCAGCCCGGCTCGAGCGGGGCCAGGCGGATCAGCCCGGCCACGCCGTCGGACAGCAGCAGCACCAGTGGGTCGAGGTACGAGCCCGCGAACCGCGCCCCGAAGTGCAGATGGGGCGGCTCGATGCCTGGGTGACCCTGGCCGGTTCGCCCCAGGACCTGGCCGGCGAGCACCGGTGCCCCCGCGGAGACCTCGATCGTGCTCAGCCACGAATAGGTGGTCCGGACGCCGTCGCGATGGTCGATCGACACGAACCGCTCCCCGGCCACGAGCCCCGCGAACGCAACGACTCCCTCGGCCGCGGCCCCAACCGCCGTGCCGGCCGGCGCGGCGATGTCGATACCGCGGTGGCCGGCCCCGTACGGTCCGGTGGGCGGCTGAAACGACCGGATGACGGGGCCCTGGACCGGCCACACGTACGTCCCGAAGGCGGGATCGGCGGCGACCCCCGGCGTGGGGACGCTGGGATCGACCGACCCTGCCAGGGGGGCCAGGGCCGACAGAACGAGGACAACGGCCGGGACCGCGCGCACGGCCGGACGCTAGCAGGGGGCGCCGACACGAACGCCCAGCTAGTCCTCGGATTCGACCAGGCTCGTCCGGAGGGACCCCACGGCCTTGACGTGGATCTGGCAGACCCGGGATTCCGTGACCCCGAGGATCTCCCCGATCTCGGAGAGCGTCAGGCCCTCGAAGTAGTACAGCGTTATGACGACCTTCTCCCGCTCCGCGAGCGAGTTGATGGCCGCAGAGAGGAGCCCCCGCATCTCCTGCCCCTCCAGGCTCGAGGTCGGGTCGGCGTTCGCGGCGTCGGCCAGGGTGTCGAGCAGCGACCGCTGCTCGCCGCTCTCCTCCCCCCCGACGACCTCCTCGAGCGCCATCACCGACACCAGCGAGATCTGGGTGATGATCTCGTGGAGCTCCTCCATGCCGAGGCCCATGTGCCCGGCGACCTCCTCGTCGGTGGGAGCCCGGTTCAGCTTCGCCTCGAGAGCCGCATGGGCCTTGTCGACCTCGCGGGCCTTGGACCGCACCGACCGGGGCACCCAGTCCATCGCCCGGAGCTCGTCGATGATCGCCCCGCGGATCCGGGGGATCGCGTACGTCTCGAACTTCACGGCCCGACCCCGATCGAACTTGTCGAGCGCGTCCATCAGCCCGAACATGCCGTTCGAGACCAGGTCGGCCTGCTCCACGCTCTGCGGGAGGCCGGCGCCGAGGCGGCCGGCCACGTACTTGACCAGGGGCGCGTAGTGGAGGATCAGGCGCTCCCTGGCGCGCCCGGAGCCCGTGGACTTGAACTCCTCCCAGAGTGCCTCGAGCTCGCGGGCCTCGGCCGTGGCCGCCTCACGGCGGGAGCCCGACGCGGGGACCGTCGCCATCAGGCCCTCGGGTGGCTCCGCCGATAGGCGCCGAACAGACGCCGGCGTGAGACGTGCGTGTATCGCTCGGTCGTACCGAGGCTCGAATGCCCGAGGAGCTCCTGAACCGCCCGGATGTCTGCTCCTCCCTCCATGAGATGGGTGGCGAACGAGTGCCGCAGGGTGTGCGGGCTCACCCGGCGTCCCGCCAGCACGTCCCGACGGTATTTTTCCACCAGCGAGCGAACATCGCGCGGGGTGATCCGCTTGGCCCTGCGGTTCGCGAACAGCGCCGCCCCTGCCGAGCCCACGGTGGCGCGTCGGGCCGCGGCGAGGTAGGCCCGGAGAGCCTCCACGGCCTCCTCCCCGATCGGCACCGACCGCTCCCGCCCCCCCTTGCCGAGCACCCGGATCCGCCCCGCGTCGAGGTCGATGTCGTCGACGTCGAGCCCACACAGCTCGGAGACCCTGATCCCGGCGGCGTACAGCAGCTCGAGGACGGCCCGGTCCCGGAGGACCCACGGGTCGTCCCCGGCCGGGGCCTCGATGAGCGAGGAGGCCTCCCCCGGCTTCAGCACGGAAGGCAGCGATGCCGGAACCTTCGGCGCCGCCAGCATCGCCGCGGGGTTGGGGGCCACCAGCCCCCGGGCAGCGGCGAACCGATACATCGACCGGACCGCCGCGGCCTTTCGGGCGATCGACGACCGGGCCATGCCTCGGGTGGAGAGGTGCGCCAGCCACCGACGGAGCTGAGCGTAGGTGGCCGAGCGGATCCCGCCACCACCTCGCTCGAGGAACGCGGCCAGGCCGGTGACGTCGTCGCGGTATGCCCTGGCCGTGTGGGCGGACAGATGCCGCTCCAGCGAGAGGTGCTGGAGGAAGGCCTCGATGATCGCGTCGTCCACGGGCTTCACGGTCTCTCCGGATGGCTTGTGTAGCACACGGAGCGAGGCGTTCCCAGGACCCCCGCGGTCTGCCCGGCCGTGGGAGGATGGTCCCGTGCTGAGCCCGGTCGTCTCCCACGTGCCCTGCGCGCTCGACCACCAGCGCCGCCTCAGGCAGGCTCGGGCGGAGGCGCTGGTCCGTCGTCGCCGACGCCGCCGTGGGCGAGAGCCGGCACCGAGCGCCGACATGGCCGCCCGCCTCGGGGACAGCGGCGAAGACGTATGGGGCGCCCTCCGCGTCTGAGGCGCTTCAGCCGGCCGTGGCCCGCCGGAAGCGACCCCCGTCGGCAGCGACGAGCCCCCGCAGCTCCTGGGCTCCCAGGATGGCGAGCGCCCGCGAAGGCGCGACCCCAGCGGCCCGGGCCACCGCGTCGAGGGTGACCGGCGTGCCCGGCACCCGGTCGAGCAGGCGCCGCTCCTCCTCGGTGAGCCCCCCTGACTCCGGCCCACCGGACGAGCCGGACGGGGATGGAGCGTCCAGACCGAGCGCCTGGAGCACATCCCCGGCACCGCGGATCAGCGTGGCGCCGTCGCGGATCAGCGCGTGCGGCACCGCAGAGAGCGGGCCCCAGACCGCGCCGGGCACGGCCATGACCTCCCGGCCCAGGTCCGCCGCGAATTCAACCGTGATGAGCGACCCGCTCCCCGGCGCCCCCTCGACGACGATGAGCGCCTGCCCCAGGGCGGCCACCAACCGGTTCCGGGCCGGGAACCGGCGA
>JBQGDK010000248.1:0-3508 GCA_052039025.1 Actinomycetota bacterium | reverse complement strand
GTGGGAGATGCCGTTCCCGGGCCTCGAGAACACCGCCCCGTATCGCATCGAGCACGTCTGCAGGAAGAAGTGGTCGTCGGGGTTCTTGTGGTCGAGCTGGATCATGTTGTGGTCGACGTACTGCGTGACCTGGGGGACCTGTACGCGATCCACGCCGAGCTGCTCGAACTCCTGCCAGGCCATGGTGCCCGTGGCGTCCTGGAGCAGGACGTGATCGATCCGGTACCCGATGACCTCGCTCGGCTGGAGCTTCCCCTCGATCAGGTGCTCCGACAGGACCTGCTCGACGATGTTCTGCGGCATGTTCATCCCTCCTCTCCCATCCTACGGGAAGGAGGTGCCGCTCCCTCAGGCGCGGCGCCGGGTCGGTCGGCCCAGCCCGGTGAGGGTCACCACTGCGAGGCCGGCCACGGCCGCGACGGCCCCGGCGAGGAACGTGCCGGGACGGCCGATGCCGGCCGCCACGAAGCCCAGGGTGGCCGGCCCGAGGCCGAACGCCAGGTCCAGGAAGGCGCTCGTGGTCCCCATCACCGCGCCGCGCTCGTCCGCCGGAACCCCCTCCACGGCCACCGAGAAGAGCGCCGGGGTGAACAGCGCCACGCCCACCGCGAGCACGACCGCACCGGCGACGAGCCCGGCCGGCGTCCGCCACAGCCCCATCACTCCCAGGCCCACCGCGGACAGCGCCAGGGCGATGCGGGTGGCCCGGGAAGCGCCGATCCGGTCGGGGATCGTGGCCCCCACGCTCCGGATCGCCACCACGATCCCCGAGAAGAGGCCGAGGACCAGGCCGGCCCCACCCATCCCGAGGTCGAGCGCGTAGAGCGGGACGAAGGCCAGGAACCCCGCCATCCCGAGGATCGCCGCCAACAGGATCAGGCCCGGGAGGAGGCCGGCCGGATGGATCAGGGCATGACGTTGGGCGTCCTCCCCGGCTTCGGGCCGCAGGGGCGGCAGGCGGAGCGAGAGCGCCACAGCGGCCAGGGCCAAGCCGATGGCCACGAGCCATGCCGCCCGGAACCCCCAGGCCTCGATCACGGCCTCGCCGATGAACGGGCCGGCGCCGATCCCGATGTACAGCGCCAGGGAGGCGAAGCTGAAGGCCTCCCCCCGCCGCTCCGGCGGCGCCAGATCCACGTTCGCGCTGAGGGCACCGACGAAGAACAGCGCCTCGCCGGCCCCGGTGAGGAGGCGCATGGCGACCAGGGCGGGGACCGACGTGGCCACCAGGTAGCCGAGCACAGACAGCGCGAAGAGCGACGCCCCGACGACCATCAGGATCCGCCGTCCTCGACGGTCTCCGACCCGGCCGGCCCACGGGCGCAGGAAGAACGCCGAGACGCTGAAGGCACCGATCACCAGGCCGACCTGGACGTCGCCGCCGCCGAGGGGGCCCCCGACGTACCTGGGGAGAGCCGGGAGGAGGACGCCATCGGCGGTGAAGTACGCGAGCTCCGCCACGGCGACCGTGAGGAAGGCCCGGGTCAGCAGGGGCGGGCTTGCAGCGGCCGTCCTCACCCCCTCGCTCCCCTCCCCCCGAGCCGTCATGGCCTGCATCCTGGTCGCCTCCTCGGTCCCCCGAAGGATGGCGGAACGTCCGGGTCCGGGGCATCGGTAGGACTGCCCATTTCCGTCATGCTTACGGCCTCGAGGAGGCTGATGATCCGATCGGAGCTTCGGCTCGCCGACCTGCTGGCCGCGCTGTCCGTGACCACGGACCTGGCGATGGGCCAGCCGGAGGAGAAGGCCATCCGGGCGTGCGTGGTCGCCACCGAGATCGCCCGGCGGCTCGACCTGCCGGAGCACGAGGTCTCCGACGTCTACTACACGACGCTGCTGAAGCACCTGGGGTGCACCGCCAGCCCGCACGAGGAGCTGCTGTTCGGGCCGGACGAGCTGGCCATACGGCCGGTGGCCGAGCGTACGGACGTCTCCAGCCCGAGAGAGGTGCTGGCCTTGCTCCGGGCCACCGGGGCCGGCACGGGCCCCGCTCGCCTCCGCTACATGGCCAGGGCGATGACCTCAGGGAAGGAGAACGCCGAGATGCTCCGGGCCATCTGCGAGGTGGCCACCCGGCTCGCCGAGCGCCTCCGGCTGGGAGCCGGGGTGGAGGAGGCGCTGTACCAGAACCTGGAGCGGTGGGACGGCAAGGGGGAGCCGAAGAAGGTGCGGGGCGAGGACATCTCGCTCCCGGCCAGGATCGCCGAGCCGGCCACCCAGGCGGTGATCTTCCACGGGATCGGCGGACCCGAGGCGGTCGAGGCCATGCTGGAGCGCCGGTCCGGCGGGATGTTCGATCCCCGAGTGGCGGCTGCGGCGCGGGCGATCGCCCCCGAGGTCCTCGGTCGACTGGACCAGGGTGACCCGTGGGCCCTCGCTCTCGGGGCCGAGCCCGAGCCGGTGCGCCGGGTCCCCGAGGAACGCCTGGACGAGGTGGCCGCGGCCTTCGGCGACATGGTGGACCTGAAGTCGGCGTACACCCCGGGCCACTCCTCCGGCGTCGGCGAGCTGGCAGCCGCGGCGGCGGAGCGGTTGGGTCTCGACGTCGCCTCGGTCCGGCGGGCCGCTCTGCTCCACGACCTCGGTCGCGCCGCCGTCCCCATCGGGATCTGGGAGAAGCCCGGACCGCTGACGGCGACCGAGTGGGAGCGCGTGCGCATCCACGCCTATCGGACCGAGCGGATCCTGGCGCGGTCCGATGCCCTCTCGCCGCTGGCGCCGCTCGCCGGGATGCACCACGAGCGCCAGGACGGCTCGGGCTACCACCGCGGCGCCAGGGGAGGAGAGACGCCGCCCGGGTCAAGGCTGATCGCCGCCGCCGACACCTCTCAGGCCCTCACCCAGGCCAGGCCCCACCGACCGGCGAGGTCGGCCGAGGAGGCGGCCGAGGTGGTCACGGCCGAGGCGTCGGCGGGCCGGCTCGATCCGGAATGCGCCAGGGCGGTGGTGGAGGAGGCCGGACATCGCCCGGCTCGGCGGACCAGATGGCCGGCCGGACTCTCGGACCGCGAGGTGGACGTGCTTCGTCTCCTGGCCCGTGGGCTGGCCAACAAGGCGATCGCCCGGCGGCTCTCGATCTCCCCGCGGACGGCCGAGCACCACGTCCAGCACATCTACGCGAAGATCGGAGCGTCCACCCGAGCGGCGGCGACGCTGTTCGGGATGGAGCACGGGCTGATCAGATGACGCGGGGCCGGGATGATCCCGGCCCCGCGCGAAGACACCCCTTCGCGATCGCTTCGGCCCTCGGTGCGTCCGCCCGGGTCGACCCGCCCCGGGGATCGCGAGGTCGGTGGTCTGGTTGGATTCCGCCGGGCCGACCCGGCGGACGGGCGGAGGTGGTCAAGAGCCCCCGCCCGCGAGGGACGGCCCTAGCAGCCAGCCACCTCGGGGGTCGTACGTCTATCTGACAACGGACCACCTCCTTTCTCCCGTGGGGCCATCTTCATGGGAGGCGTCCGTCTTGGCAAGCACCGTGCCGTTACGGTTCGGTGAAGCGAGGCGAGGG
>JBQGDK010000247.1:0-5500 GCA_052039025.1 Actinomycetota bacterium | reverse complement strand
TGGGCGCTCGCCGTGCTGCTGCGGCACCTGGCCAGGGACCGCGGCAGGCTCGATCCGGTGGTGGTGCTCGGGGCGATGGGATGGGCCAGCCTGATCTCGCTGATGGTCTCGCCGGTCCTCCTGCCCTGGTACGCGGCGTGGTTGATCCCGCTGGTGTGGATCCTCCCCCGCCCGGCTCGGGGCGGGGCCGTGCTGATCTCGGTGGCGTTGGCGATCACCGAGCTCGTGGCGGAGCCGAGCCGCGCCCCTCGGGTGTGGGAGGCCATGGTGTTCGGCCTCCACTGGGTGGCCACCCCGATCATCCTCCTCGTCCTGATCCGGTTGTTGCTCGAGCTTCGGCGCCGCACCTCTTTGCCGCCGTCCGCCGGGTTCGACGACCCGCTCCTGGCGGAGGATGTGCCGGAAGAAGGATCAGCAGGCCGTACCCGGGCCCTGGTGGCCGCGCCGGCCCGTGCGGGCGGCGATCGGGTAGCCGGCGAGGCCGATCGCGAGGACGACGACGGCGGCGCCGAGGCCGCCGGGGCGGAGGCCGCCCCGGTCGGCGACGATCGTGCCGAGGATCGCCGCCGCGATCCCGACTGAGGGCGCCGCGCCGAGCACGGCCGACGGCGGGCAGCCCGGAAGCGCCCACCTGGCCCACCCGGCTCCGAGCGCGGCCAGGACGAGGACCGCCGCGACCGATCCGCCGACCAGGGCCCACGGGCCAATCCCACCGGACAAGGGGGCGGGCGCGGCCGGCGAGGCCTCCCCGGCCAGGACCGCCACGCCGGGCGCGACCTCCTCGCCGAGCTCCCGGGCGTCGTCGTAGCCTTCGGCGTTGAACCGCTCCAGGACGAGCACGGTGGCCCGGTCGAGCACCGGCCGGGCGTCGCGGAGGTAGACGGCGGAGGCGGCGTCGTGCTCACGGTCGCCGGTGCGCGTGGGGCTGCCGGCGAGGAGGTCCTGGGGCGTCCCCACGGCCAGCCGCAGGTCGTCGATCCGATCGGCGGGGAGCCCCATCCGGATCACGTTGCCGGCTCGGGTCACGTGGTACGCGGCGGCCCGTTCCGACGTGTCGACGAGAAACACCAGCGGCGTGCCCGGAGGGGCCGCTGTGACGGCTTGCCCCGCCGCCGATACCGCGGTCAGCTCCTCGGTCGTCACGGCCGGCGACTGGCGCAGCCAGCCGACCATCGAAGCGCCGACGAACGCGGCGGCGGCGAGGACGCCGGCCGCCGCGGCCGCGCCCCCCCGACGCGAGAGCGCGGCGAGCCCCATCGCGGCGAGGAGCGGCAGGAAGAACGCGAACTGGAGCACACGGTTCGGCGGCCCCCACCCGGTCAGGGCAAGCACCGCGATCCCCACCGCGGTCACCGCCCCCCAGGTCCAGCACACCGCCGCCAGGAACCGCCGGCCGGTCGTCGCCGGATCGGGATCCTCGACCGCGGCCACGCCGAGGCCGACCCCGACGGCCACCGGCACCGCGGACCGCCCCAGGTCACCCAGGAACCGCTCCCTGTACCGGTCGAGGAGCAGGTCGGCGAGTCCGGCCCGGCGGAAGAAGCCGTCTTGCGAGGTGTCGCCGGGGATCGCGGCGCCGGCAAGCCACACCGTTCCGAGGACCCACCCGCCGACGCCGCCCGCCGCCGCCGCGGCCATGCGGGCCGCCGGCGTGCCCAGGACCGGGTTCCCCCGCCGGACCCGGCGGATCGCCTCCGGGAGGGAGACCACCACGACGCCGGCCAGGATCAGCAGCCCGATCACCAGGAACACCCGATGGGCCAGGCCGGCCGCGGCGAGGAGCGCCGCCGCGGCCACGACCACCCGCCACGATCGTTCCGCCACGGCCAGGGCCGCCAGCGCCGACAGGAACAGCGCCACCATCGTCACGTTCGCCAGCCACCCGCCGGCGAGGTACGCGGTGAAGGCCCCGGTGAGGAGCACGGCCGCCGTGACCTGGACCCAGCGCCCCCCGGCGGCCCCGGTGAGCGCGCCGGCGGCGAGCCCGCAGATCGCCGCCAGCACGGGGCCGAGCAGCGTCACCGCCCCGACCGCGCCGGTGCCCAGGAGGGCCGAGACCGTGAGGGTCAGCGAGGGCACGCCGGGCCCGCCGCCGGGCCCGTCGCGGAGCCCGACCTCGGCCATCCATCGGGCCAGCCACGAGTACACGGGGCCGTCGGGCCCGACGGGGAACCGGTAGTCGGCGGCGAGCGGATGGGCCAGGTACAGGGCCAGCACGATCGCGGCGGCCCCGCCGAGGAGTCCGGCGGCCCGCAGCCACCCGCCGCCCCCGTCCCCGCGAGCCACGACCGAACCGTACAGGTCCCGGTGCTAGCATGCGGCCTCGTGCTCGACGAGGCTGTGGTCCGCGACGTCCTCCGGACGGCCCTTCGGTCGGGCGGCCGGTTCGCCGAGGTGTTCGCGGAGGAGCGCCGCTCGACCTCGATCCGTTTGGACGACCGCCGGATTGAGGAGCTGACCGAGGGGACGGACCGCGGCGCTGGGATCCGGGTGATCGTCGGCGACACCGCCGCATACGCGTACTCCAACCGCCTGGACCCCCAGGCGCTCCACGAGGCTGCCGAGGCCGCCGCGGCGGCCTCGCGGAGCGGCGGGTCGCCGGCGGAGGTGGCGGACCTCCGGCGAAGCGACCCGGCCGTGTCCGTGCCGACCACCGAGCCGATGGCCGAAGTGTCCCGGGACCGCAAGGTCGCGTGGCTCCGCGAGGCCGAGGACGCGGCCCGCTCGCACTCGCCAGAGGTCCGACAGGTCGTGGTCGGGTACGGGGACTCGGTCCAGCGGCTGCTGGTGGCGAGCTCGGAGGGGACGTGGGCCGAGGAGGAGCGGCACAGGGTCCGCCTGATCGCCCACGTCGTTGCCTCGCGGGACGGCGTGGTCCAGACCGGGTTCGAGGGGCCCGCGGCGCTGGGGGGCGTCGAGGTGCTCGATGCGCACCCGCCGGCGGCGACCGGTGCCGAGGCCGCGCGGATCGCCGTGACGATGCTCGAGGGCGTGCCCGCCCCGGCGGGGGAGATCCCGGTGATCGTGGGACCGGCGGGCGGCGGCGTGCTGTTCCACGAGGCCTGCGGCCACGGCCTGGAGGCGGACACGGTTGGAAAGGAGGCCTCGGTGTACCGGGGCCGGCTCGGCGAGCGGCTGGCCTCGACGCTGGTGACCGGGGTGGACGACGCCTCGGAGCCGGGCGCGTGGGGCTCGTTCGCCTTCGACGACGAGGGGACCCCGGCCGAGCGCACGGTGCTGTTCGAGGAGGGCATGCTCATCGGGATGCTGTACGACCGGTTCTGGGCGGGCAGGGACGGGTCCGCGCTGACCGCGAACGGCAGGCGGCAGTCCTATGCGCACCTGCCGATCCCGCGGATGACGAACACCTCGATCCTTCCGGGGACCTCGCGGGCCGACGAGATCGTGGCCGACACGCCACGCGGGCTCTACGCGAAGCACCTCGGCGGCGGACAGGTCAACCCCGCCACCGGCGACTTCGTGTTCGGGGTCAGCGAGGCGTACCTGATCGAGGACGGGGCGATCACCAGGCCGGTTCGCGGTGCGAACCTGATCGGCAACGGCATCGACATCCTGGCGGCGGTGGACGCGGTGGCCGACGACTTCGACGCGCGGCCGGGGACGTGCGGCAAGGACGGCCAGGGCGTCCCGGTGACCACGGGGAGCCCGACGCTGCGGATCTCCCGGATGACGGTGGGGGGAACGGGTGGCTGACCTCATCGACCTGTGCCGGGCGGCGCTCGCGGGGGCGGACGGCGAGGAGGCCGAGGCGTACGCGCTGGAGAGCACCCGGACCGAGGTGAAGGCGCGCGCCGGCGAGGTCGACGCGCTGACGTCGGCGTCGTCGCGAGGTATCGGGGTGCGGGTCATCGTCGGCGGCCGGATGGGGTACGCCTGGGCCGCGGATCCCTCTCCCGAGGAGGCGGCCGCGCTCCTGGCCACGGCCCGCGGCGCCGCCGCGCAGGCCACACCCGACGAGGCCAACGCGCTCCCGCGGGCCGCGGCCCCCGCTGACGTTCCGGGCCTGTTCCGGGAGACCCTGACGAAGGTCGAGCCCGACCGGAAGGTGGCGCTGGCCCTCGACCTGGAGCGCGCCGCCGTGTCAGCCACCCCCGACGTCCGCCGGGTCGAGGAGGTGCTGTACGGCGACGCGGTGTCCCGGGTCGCGCTGGCCTCCACGACGGGGGTCGGCGCCGAGTACCGGCGGACGGACTGCTGGTGTGTCGCGCTGGCGATCGCGGAGCGCGACGGCGACACCCAGACCGGGTTCTCCTTCCGGGTGGCCCGTGAGCCGGGAGAGCTGGACCACGAGGCCGTGGGCCGAGAGGCCGCCGAACGAGGCGCCCGGCTCCTCGGGGCGGTGAAGCCGGCCACGGAACGGCTCCCGGTGGTACTGGACCCCTGGGCCGCGGCCGCCTTCCTCGGTGTGCTGGCTTCGGGGCTGTCCGCGGAGGAGGTGCAGAAGGGCCGGTCGCTCCTGGCCGGGAAGCTCGGCCATGCCGTGGCCTCGGAGGCGGTGACGCTCATCGATGACGGCCGGCTCCCCGAGGGGCCCGGGTCGGCGCCGTTCGACGACGAGGGCGTCCCCACGTCCCGCACGCCGCTGATCGAGGCCGGCGTCCTCCGGGGGTTCCTCCACAACACCGTGACGGCGCGGCGGGACGGCGTCGCCTCGACCGGGAACGCCGCCAGGCCGTCCTACCGGGGGGTCCCCGGCGTGTCGACCTCGAACCTGTTGGTTGCCCCGGGCGCCGAGCCGGCCGAGGCGCTCCTGGCGTCGGCCGGACGGGCGGTGTACGTCCAGGAGGTGAAGGGCGTCCACTCCGGCGCCAACCCGGTCAGCGGCGAGTTCTCGGTCGGCGCCGCCGGGCTGCGGGTCGAGGGCGGCACGCTCGGTGAGCCGCTCCGCGAGATGACGATCGCCAGCACGCTTCCCGAGGTCCTCGGGAGCGTCGTCGCCGTCGGCTCCGACGTCCGGTGTGCCTCCGGCGGGATCGCGACCCCGACGATCCTGGTCGGGGAGATGACCGTGGCAGGACGCTAGCGCCCGACCGTCAGCGATAGCGCCGAGAGCGCCACGCAGTACGCGGCGAACGGCAGCATGGTCCCGGTCCGGAGGTAGCGGAGAAGGAACGCGATCGCGATGAACCCCGTCACGGCCGCGACCACGGCCGCCGCGAGCGTGGCGCCCCAGTCGGTGCCGGGGGGAACGTCCGGGACCGCCACCACCGCCGCACCCAGGATCGCCGGGATGCTGAGGAGGAAGGAGAACCGGGCTGCCGCGTCCCTGGCCAGGCCTCGGAACAGGCCGGCCACGATGGTGGATCCCGATCGCGAGATCCCCGGCGCGATCGACAGCGCCTGGAACGCTCCCATGACGACGGCGTCCCACCACCCGACGCGGTCCATCCCTCGGCGGCGTTCCGGCGGACGGCGTCGGTTGACCGCCTCTCCGGCCACGATCAGAGCCGCGGTCCCCAGCAGCAGCACCGCCGCGACC
>JBQGDK010000246.1:0-1676 GCA_052039025.1 Actinomycetota bacterium | reverse complement strand
CCCACCCGCGCGACCGGGAGCGCGGGCGCGACCGGGGGTCGCGTGAAGGTCGGCCGGAGGGTCGACGCGGACGCCGCGACCGAGGCCGGGGCCGGGGCCGGGACCGGGACCGGGATCGCGACCGCGAGGCCACGGAGGAGGAGCTCGCCGAGGCGCCGGTCCAGACGGGCATCCTCGACGTCCTCCCGGAGGGGTACGGGTTCCTCCGGACCACCGGCTACCTGCCGAGCCCGCAGGACATCTACGTGTCGCTGTCGCAGATCCGCCGGTTCGGCCTGCGGAAGGGCGACGAGGTCACGGGTGCGGTCCGGCGGCCGAAGGACAACGAGAAGTACTTCGCCCTGCTCAGGATCGACACCGTGAACGGCCTGTCCCCGGACGAGGCCCGGCAGCGGCGGGAGTTCGAAAAGCTCACGCCGCTGTTCCCCGAGGAGCGGTTCCGGCTGGAGCATTCCCCGACGGCCGTGACCGAGCGGGTCATCGACCTGGTGGCCCCGATCGGGAAGGGCCAGCGCGGGATGGTCGTCTCCCCCCCGAAGGCCGGAAAGACCACCGTGCTGAAGCAGATCGCCAACGGGATCATCCAGGCCGACCCGAAGACCCACGTGATGGTCCTGCTCGTCGACGAGCGGCCCGAGGAGGTCACGGACTGGCAGCGGACCGTCGAGGCCGCCGAGGTCGTGTACTCGACCTTCGACAAGCCGGCCGACCAGCACATCCAGGTGACCGAGCTGGTGCTGGAGCGGGCCAAGCGGCTGGTCGAGGCCGGCCAGGACGTGGCCATCCTCCTCGACTCGATCACCCGGCTCGCCCGGGCCTACAACCTGGCCGCGCCGGCGAGCGGGAAGATCCTGTCCGGCGGCGTGGACTCCACCGCCCTGTACCCGCCGAAGCGATTCTTCGGCGCCGCCCGGAACATCGAGGAGGGCGGCTCGCTGACGATCATCGCCTCGGCGCTGGTGGAGACCGGGTCGCGGATGGACGAGGTCATCTTCGAGGAGTTCAAGGGCACCGGGAACATGGAGCTCCGCCTGGACCGCCAGCTGTCCGAGAAGCGGATCTTCCCGGCGATCAACATCGAGGCCTCGGGCACCCGCAAGGAGGAGCGGCTCATGCCGAGCGAGGAGCTGGCGCTCACGTGGCGGCTCCGCCGGGTCCTGCACGCCCTGGAGGGCGGCGCGGCCATCGAGATGCTCATCGACAAGATCCGGTCGACGAAGTCGAACGAGCAGTTCCTCCAGGAGATCGCCAAGACCTCGATGCGGGACTGACGATGGCCGGCTGGGGCGACGATCCGGTGCTGAAGGAGCTGATCGAGGCCGTGGCCGACGGGTGGAAGCCCGTTGGGCTGCGGGAGGACCACGAGGGAGGCGACGCCTACGACGTGGTCACGGTGGAGAAGGAGGGGGAGCGGCGCGAATACCGCAGCGACCACCTGCATTTCCACCGGTACGTGGAAGGACTGATGGAAGACTACGGATTGGAGTATTCGTGAAGCAGGGCATCCATCCCGATTACGGCAAGGCCACGGTCCGGTGCTCGTGCGGGAACACGTTCGAGACCAGGGCCACGACGCCCGAGATCCACGTCGAGATCTGCAACGTGTGCCACCCGTTCTACACGGGCAAGCAGAAGCTCGTGGACACCGGCGGCCGGGTCGACCGCTTCCGCCGCCG
>JBQGDK010000245.1:0-6213 GCA_052039025.1 Actinomycetota bacterium | reverse complement strand
TCCGTAGGGGAACTGCGACGTTCTGAGGATGACCGGCCGCCACCCGGGGAAAGATACTCGGCCCGAGCGAGGCTCATGACCGAGTACCGATACGCCCTGGCGAGAGAGCCCGACGACTGGAGCCCCTGGCTCCGGGCCGAGCGCATCAACTGGCGCTCTGGCGAGGTGGTGCTGGACGGCCTCGTGTTCGACTCGCGCTGGCTCGTCGAGCTCCGAACGACCAGGACCTGGCTCCCCGTGCAGCCGATCGAGGTCGGGCCGCGGGGGCCTCGAGGGGACATCGGCTAGGGTCCGGCCCGCCCTGCCGCAACGACCGCGTGCCCGGGGGCGGCCGGTGATGACCCGGCTTCCATGCGGCCCCAGCGAGGCCACGCTCCCGGTGGAAAGACAGGGGGTGGCCCCTCGGCGGGGCCACCCCCTGGGACCCGGCGTTCGTTCCCCCCAGTGCGCCGGGACCTGACCGCGCGGAGCGCTCCGTTGAAGGCTACGCGAGGCAGAGCCGGTACGAGTCTCCGCGGAACGAGATGCTCACGCATCGCTCGTCGATCGCGAGCAGTCGGTACTCGCCGGCGAAGGTCTGACCCTCCGCCACGAGGTACGTCCGCTGATCGACGTCGAGGTGTGCGAGCGTCCGGCCGTTCTTCCGCTCGAAGATGTCAACCAGGACCAGGATCCGCCCGCCGATGGTGACGCCCTGCGGATGGTCGTCGCCGGTGTCGGTCCCGGTGGTCCCCACCGGCTCCGGCGGCGGCGCCGGCGCCGAGGTGCCCGTCCCTCCGGTGCCCTCCGGAGGAACCACCAGGGGCACGAACGGATCACGCCCACCCGGGGTCAGGCGGAAGTCCGGTCCGGCGAGCGGGTTCCCGACGATCGCCACAGCGCCCGGCTGGGCGACCGTCGCCGCCGGGGATCCGGCCGCTGGGGCCTGCGTCTGAGCCTGGGGCTGCGTCTGCTCCTCCGCCGACTCCCCACCCCCACGCGTGAGGAAGAACAGGGCCACCGCGGCAACACCCACCACACCGAGGGCGAACAGGAGATTCCTCTCGCGCTTACTCATCTCATCCTCCCTCGATCGGAGACGCCGCCGGGCTCGGCGAGGCCTCAACCCCCGCGGTCCCCGAAGCCGTCCCGGCAACGGTCTCACCGGTGCCCTGGGCCGGCGCGGCCCCCGGGCCGGCAGCCAGATCCATCGTGAAGAACCGTGCTTCCAGCTTCATGTCGATCTGCGGCAGGCCGTCCGGCCCCGCCGCGACCTCCATGGCCACCACCTTGGACACCCGCTCGAGCGTCTCGAGGCGGTACAGGAACTGGTCCACCGGGTGGAAGCTCCCGATGACCTGGATCTGCGACGGGATCTCCGCGGCCCCGCCCTGCGGGACGACGGCCGGGGTGCCCGGCGTGATGGCGAAGAAATCGACCTCCGCCCCGTCCGCGGCATCCTGCAGCATGTTGATCAGATCAGGCAGTTGGGCCTCGGCCGGAACGCTCTCCTGGAACCGCTCCAGCCGCTTCTCGTACAGCGGAGCATCCTCGGCCGCTTCCTCCAGCATGGAGAGGCGAGCCTCCAGGACCAACTCCTGCGCCTCCGACTCCTGGAGCCGATCCCTGGCCTCCCGGACTTCCCGCGCCTTGGGGGCCACCAGGAACGCCACGGCCATGCCGGCCACCAGGACGAAGGCCACACCGACGATGATCGGCGCTCGGCGGCTCATTCCGGGCCTCCTCTCTGGTGTGCTGCCACCGCTTCCTCCGTCAGGTCGACCGAGCTCGTGAACTGCACGACCTGCTGCGTTCCGATCTCGGTCTTGGTCGAGGTCGAGAGCCACGGGTTCGCGAAGCCGAAGACGTCCTCGACCCTCGAGAGCCACTCCGCGACGTCCCGATGGGTCATCGCGTAGCCGTTGAACGTGATCTGTCCCACCAGCCCGCTCGTGGCGGTGCCGTCCGCGCTCGCGATGGCCGGCGTGGAGACCGGCGAGACACCGTTCGACTGAACGCCCGCGGTCAATCCGGTCAGCCAGGCCCTGGCCGGAACCACCCGGGCGATGTCCGCCAGGATGCCCGACCACAGGACCCGGTCGCTCACGAGGCTGGCCACCAGCCCACGGGCAGTCTCGAACTCGGCCTGAAGCTGCGCCACGTCATCGAGGGCCGCGATCTCCCCGTTCAGCTCCTCGTTGACGGCCTCCTGCGAGGCGATGTCAGTCTCAAGCGAGTTCAGCCGCATGGACTGGAAGGCGTAGATCACGCCGATGATCGACAGGACGACGAGAGACACGGCGATGACTCCCACCGTGACCCGTCGGGTGTGCCGCCGCCGGAAGATCTCCAGCGGGAGCAGATCGATCTCGGCAACCGGGAGACGTTCGTGCTGACGCTGCATCCTCATCACCCCCTCAGAGCGAGGCCGACCGACGTCGCGAGGACCGGCTCGGCCTCGGGCGGCAGTCCCTCCGCGTCTACCTTGATGTTCAGGTTCTGGAAGGCGTGGGCCATCTCGACCTCAGCCCCGCTCTCCTGCCGGAGCGTCTCCACGACCCCGGGGATCAGCGAGCCCCCACCGGTCAGGGCCACCCTCGTGACCGCGCCCGGCGAGTGGGCCTGCGCCTTGTAGAAGTCGAGCGAAGAACGGATCTCCCCGGCGAGCTTCCCGATCCAGCTCCCAAGCGCCGAGCGGGCCGAGTCCGGGCCGTCCTCCTCGTTGGTGCCCCGGATGATCGCCTCGGCGTCCTCCTCGGACGCCCCCGAGGCCTGCATGACCGAGGCTCTGGCCTGACGGGCGCCCATGGGGAGGATCCGGACGAAGCGGGGGACGCCGTGGTCGTGCACCACGATGTTCGTGAGCGCGGCCCCGATGTCCACCACGGCCTCCTGGCCGGCATCACCGTCTCCCAGCCCGATCCCGTCGCGCCCGACCGCTCGAACCAGGGCGAACGGGACCAGGTCGACCGCCACGGGCTCCACCTTGAGCCGGCGGACCGACTCCAGGAGCCGCTCGATCATCTCCCGGTGGGCCGCCACCACCAGCAGCCGCACCATGGCGGTCCCGCCCTCCTCGTACTCGTCCAGGACCGCCCAATCCATCACGGCGTCCTCGACGGGCATGGGGATGCGATCCTGCACCTGGTACGGAAGCGACAGGCGAAGCTCCTTGTCGGGAAGCGACGGCACACTGACCTCGCGAACGAGGACCCGCTGGTTCGCCACTCCCATCGTCACCTTCCGGGTCTTGAACCTGGCCCGGTGCCACAGCTCAGCGATGGCCTCCCCGACCGCATCCGGATCCTTGACCTCCCCGTTCTCGACGGCGCCGGGGGCAAGCGTGACCTGACCGGCTCGCACGAGGGTGGGAGGGTTGGACGACCCGTGGACCTCCGCTGCCCGTACCGCTGTCGTCCCAACGTCGAGACCCAACCCGAACCTTGACATCTACCCCTCCTCCTCCTTGGTCTCCGGCCGCTCGACCTTCACGGCCCGCTCGGCCAGGTACCTGTTCACGTCGGACTCCCGGATCCGGTAGTTCTTGCCGACCCGGATCGCCGCCAGCTGCCCTGCCTTGATCAGGCGGTACACGGTCATGTTCGAGACCCGCATCGTCGCTGCTACCTCTCCCACCGTGAGGAGCCGGTCCCCCACCAGGGGGTTCCGCGCGGGCATCTCACGGCCTCCCCAAGGAGAACGTTGTCCCCACGGCGAACTCCTGCACCCATAAGCACAACCATCTCAACACCCACATCCGTAACATGGTGCCGCACGCTAACAGTCATATCGGTGTTCGTCAACGCGACTCTTGAGCACCGATCTTCAATTACAGGGCTGTGATTTCACTGTTCGGCCAATGAGGGGACAGTCGATGGGGCCGACTAGGGGACGAACGAGAGATAGAGGGAGGCGATCGGCGCCCCCACCAGGGCGGCGACCACCCCTCCCCCGGCCAGATAGGGCCCGAACGGGATCTCCTGCTTGCGCCCCATCCGAAGCAGCGTGAGGGCTCCCACGGCGCCCAGGCCCCCGGCCAGGATCCCCACCCCCGCGGCCACGGCCACGTACCGGAGCCCCAGCGACCCCAGCACCAGGCCGATCAGCGCGGCCAGCTTCACATCACCCATGCCCATCCCCATCGGGAGCACCATCGCGATCAGGAACAACGGAAGTGCGTAGACGACGAACCCGATCCCGGCCCGGGTGGCGTCCACGCCGGCGCTCCCGAGGTCCCCGAGCACGATCGCCACCGCGAAGATGACCAGCGAAGGGTAGATGAGCCTGTTCGGGATGATCCGGAACCTTGCATCGATCAGCCCGACCGCGACCATGATCCCCAGGAACGGGGCCACCAGCGCCGCCGCGTAGAGCGGCTCCACCACGGCCGCGGCGGCGGCGAACAGCCCGGCCGTGACCGCCTCAGTGAGCGGATACTCCGCGGAGATGCGCTCCCCGCAGGCCCGACACCGCCCCCGCAGCAGCAGGTACGAGAGCACCGGCACGTTGTCCCGGGCCCCGATCGGGGTGCCGCATCGAGGGCACCGTGAGCCGGGTCGCACGATCGACTCCCGGCCCGGCAGACGATGCACGAGGACGGTCACGAAGGACCCGAACACCAAGCCCAGGACGAGGAAGGCCGCGACTCGCATCCGTCGATCGTAGCCCCCGGGCCGTCACGTCGTTGCCGGACAGATCGCCGACGGCTGGTAGCGCTCGCACTCGGCGAACAACGTCCTGGTGACCTGGGCGAAGCCGGCGGGCATGCGCTCGAACCACTCCGGGGTCAGCGTGATCGTGGAGTTCCCGCCCTGCGCGGTGAACCCGGCGGCGTAGATCGTCCCCGTGAACACGACGTTCCCCAGGATCCGCAGGGTGTTCTCCGGCACGAAGATCGCGCCGGACCACTGGGTGCCGGCCTCCAGACGAAGGCTGCCCCCCCGCACCACGATGACGCCCGAGTCGGGCCCCACGCCGCTCGAGGTCTTCAGGTCCGACGCCGTGCTCTCGGGGATGAGGTTCACCTTCCACCCGATCGTGTCGCTCGCGTCCGCCTCGATGTAGACGACGACGTTGTCCGGGAACGTGCGGGACGTCGCCCCGACGTCCTGGGGCTGGAACTGGACGACCTCACCCCTCCCGTTGCGGTAGTCGAAGTAGAGCTGCTGGCCCTGAGCCACGCTCCGCAGCGAGTCCATCGGCTCGAGGAGCTCGTTGATCGGGATCGTGACCACGTTGACCTCCAGCCCGGTCTGGGGGTCCTGGGCCTGCTGATGGCTGTCGCGGTCCCGCGGGAACGCCGACTGCGACGGCGGGATGCCGACCAGGGGGTCGGCGGGGTCGTAGTGGATCTCGTCGCTGTTCGGCTGGGTCGGGTCGACGCTCGCCCCCTGCTGCTTGGCGAAGATCAGGAAGTTCGAGTAGACCGCGGCGCAGCCGACCGGCTGGCCCTGGGCGTCGATGCCGCAGATGTCTGGCTCGGGGTCCGACTTGATGAGGTCCTTGTGGAAGACCCATCCGAGGTCGGGGTCGTCGAAGAGCCCGTTCCCGTTCCAGTCGAAGGTCAGGTTGGTCCGCGACGTGACGGTCCCGTTCACCAGCAGGCTTTCCCGGTACATCTTGGGGGTCCCGTTCAGGTCGACGTTCCCGTCGACCACCATGGCCAGTGGGATGTTGGCCAGCGTGACCCGGTAGCGGGCCATCAGCGCGCGGGTGACCGTCTTCCCCCCGCGAGCCTGCGAGAACACGTTGTAGATGATGAACGGCCGGCCGCCGCCACCGACGACCCACCGTCCGTTGGAAGGAGAGGTGATGATGACTTCCTCGCCGGCGGTGCACGGCGTGCCGAGCGGCGCCGGGATGGGCGGGCCAACGGTAAGCGGGTTGTCCAGGCACACCGCGCCGGCGGTCTGCTGCGAGGCGTCCCACGTGTAATCCTCGAACAGGTGGTCGGCCGCCACGTCGAGGCCACCCTCAGCCGCGGCGAACGCGGACTCGGCTCGACGGTCCCTGGAGCCCTGATCCAGCTCGGAGAGCGTCGAGAAGATGAGCGTCCCGCCCGCCACGGCGAGCACCGCCACGACGAGCATGGCTGTCATCGCCGCGACGCCCCGCTCCTCGCTCAGTCGGCTCAGCATGATCACACCCCTCTGTTCCGAAGCCACACGTTGGCCGTGTGCGTCTGACTCTGATCCCTGAAGGTCACCGTCAGCGAGACCGCGACCCTGGTCACGA
>JBQGDK010000244.1:0-1662 GCA_052039025.1 Actinomycetota bacterium | reverse complement strand
CCCGGAGTCCTCCTGCACGGTGAGCGCCTGGAGGGAGCGGAAGTACGGGATGGAGAAGTTGACCTGTTCCTCCCGCTCCGGGGTGATCGTCGCCCCAGAGATGACCACGTCGAACTGGCCCGCGGCCAGGTCCGTGAAGATCGTGTCGAAGGGGCTGTCGATCCAATCGGTCTCCAGGCCGATGCGGCCGGCGATCTCGTTGATGATGTCCGCGTCGAACCCGGCGACCTCTCCTTCCTCTCGGTACTCGAACGGCGCGTACGGCATGTCGGTGCCGACGGTCAGGATGCCCTCCTCCAGCGTGGTGATCTGGGGCTCCTCGGTCTCCCCGCCGCCGCCACCGCCACCGCCGGTCGGTGTCTCCGTCTCCTCGCGACACGCCGCCCCCGCTAGGAGCACGACGGCCGCCAGAGCCGCGATCGACAACTGTCTCCCTCTGCTCATCTCCCCGCTCCTTCCGACCCGTTGCCCGTACTGTAGCGAGTCGGTGGTCTCCGCTCAACACGGCTCGATTCGCCAGCCGGTCCACGCTAGGATGGCCGCCTCGGTCTTGGGGAGGTGGGTTGGGAGCCACGGAGGCGCCGCAGCGCCCGGCCGGGGTCGGAGGCTGGTCGCGAGGGCGAGGGATCGCCGCCGCCCTGGTGGCCATCCTCGTGGTGGCCCTCACGCTGGTCCTGTCCCGGCTCGACCTGGCCAACGAGCTCAACGTGGTCCGCTCCCAGCTGAACGCGGCCACCCAGGAGGTCGCCCAGTCGGAGGCGGAGCTCGACGAGCTCCAGGCACGGGACCGGGCCCAGTCCGGGGCGCTGGCCGCGTGCCAGGACTCGGCCGCGCTCGGCGAGGAGGCCCGGACCGCCCTGGAGGCGATCCGGCGAGGGCTCGACCGGGGTGACCAGCGAGCGATCGTCCGAGGGATGAACAGCGTCCTCCGCATCGACTCCCAATGGGCGGAGGCCAACGCCACCTGCGCGGAGGCCACCGCCGAGGGCGGCTGAGTCCGTCCTGCACGAACGAACCGTTCAGGAAGCCCCGAGGACGAGAACGGGCCTCCGCGTCACCGCCCCAGGGCCAGCTCCGCCAGCCGCTCCCCGATCAGGGGGGCGAACTTGAATCCGTGGCCGCTGCAGGACGAGCCGACCACGAGCCGGCCCCGTCGCTCCAGCACGAACGACTCGTCGGCCGTGCTCGTGTACATGCACGTCTCGGCGAAGTGGGGAACGGGATCGGCGGCCGGGTACCGGCGTTTGATCCACTCCGCCAGGCGGCCCACCGATTCGGCGTCCGGGCCGCCCTCCTCGTCCGGATCGACCTCTGGCCCGACGCCGTGCTCCCCGGCCTTGACCCCCTGGCCCGGACTCGGCAGCGCATAGGTGAACCCGTCGGCCCACTCGAGCAGCGTGGGCACGGTGAGGCCCCGATCGACCAGGAAGTACGCGACGGTCTCCCTGGTGGGCCGGACCGGCAGGTCGAACCCGGCCGGCGCCAGTAGGCCCCGGGCCCACGCCCCGGCGGTCACCACCGCCGTCCGGGCCGGGTACCCCCCGGCCTCCGTGTCGATCTCGACCGCGTCGTCCGCAGCACGCACCGCCACCACCCTGGTCTCCTCGACCACCTCGGCCCCGAGCGCGGCGGCCGAGGTCACGAACGCGCCCCAGGCGACGT
>JBQGDK010000243.1:0-3048 GCA_052039025.1 Actinomycetota bacterium | reverse complement strand
GGGGGAGGGGCGGCTCGCCGGGCTGGTCCGGGAGGGCGCCCGGGTCGAGGCCGCGGTCGAGGGCGACGACGTCGAGATCGTGCTGGACCGGACCCCCTTCTACGCCGAGGGCGGCGGGCAGGTCGGGGACACCGGCGTGCTTCTGGCCGAGGCCGGGGAGATCCGGGTGAAGGACACGGTCCCGGGGCCCGCCGAGACGATCGTCCACCGCGGCCGGGTGAGCAGGGGAGAGGTGAGGGTCGGGGAGGAGGTCCGGGCCGAGGTCGACGTCGACCGACGGGCGGCCACCGCCCGGTCACACACCGGGACCCACGTCCTGCACTGGACGCTTCGCCACCTCCTGGGGGAGCATGCCCGCCAGGCCGGCTCGCTCGTGGCGCCCGGCCGGCTCCGGTTCGACTTCACCCACTTCGAGGGGCTCGGTCGTGACGACCTCGATCGGATCGAGGCCACGGCGAACGCCCGCCTCGGAGAGGACGCACCGGTCCGGGCGTACGAGACCACGTTCGAGTTCGCCCGTAGCCAGGGAGCGCTGGCGCTGTTCGGCGAGGCCTACGGCGACCTGGTGCGGGTGGTCGAGGTGGGCGACTACTCGATCGAGCTGTGCGGGGGGACCCACGTCCCTCACACCGGCGTGGTCCAGCTGGCGTTGATCCAGTCCGAGGGGAGCATCGGCTCGGGGCTCCGGAGGATCGAGGCGCTCGTGGGGCCTGAGGCCATCGAGCACGTTCACCTGGAGCGCCGGCTCCTGGAGGAGGTCGCCGAGGCGCTCGGCGGGGGCGACCCCCGGCAGGCCCCGGAGCGGGCCAGGCGCGCGGCCGCCCGGATCAAGGAGCTGGAAGCGGCCCTGGGCCGGGTGCGGGCCGAGGAGCGGGCCGGTCGGGTCGAGGAGCTGGCGGCCGCGGCCAGGGACGTGGCCGGGGTCCGCCTGGTCGTGGCCGAGCTCCCCGGCGAGGATCCCGGTGCCCTCCGGGAGCTGGCCATCAAGCTGCGTGACCGGCTCGAGCGCGACGGCCGCGGGGCCGCGGTGCTCGGCACCGCCAACGGCACCAAGGCCACCCTGGTGGCTGCCTGCACCCGGCCGCTCGTGGATCGGGGGGTGGCCGCCCCCCTCCTCATCGAGGTGGCCGCTCGCGCCGTGGGCGGGCGGGCCGGGGGGAAGCCCCACCTGGCCTTCGGCGGCGGTGGGGATCCCCAGGCCCTGGGGACGGCCCTGGAGGGTGTCCCCCGCCGGCTCGCCGAGCTGGTCGCCGCCGGTGGCTGACCGGGCGGGACCGGTCCTGGCCCTGGATCTCGGCGACGCTCGCATCGGCGTCGCCCTCTCGGATCCGGAGCGAACCGTGGCCCTCCCGCACGGGACGATCCGGGCCGTCGGCGGGATCGAGGACATCCGGGCGGTTGCGGCCCTGGTCCAGCGGGCGGCGGCCACCGACGTCGTGGTCGGCCACCCCCTGACCCTGGCGGGAACACGCGGCTCCCGGGCGCGACAGGCCGAGGCGTTCGCCGAGGGGCTCCGGGCGCTGCTCCCCGGGACCCCCATCCACCTCCAGGACGAGCGCCTGACCACGGTCGAGGCCGAGCGGGAGCTGCGGAGGGCCGGGGCGGGCCGGCGGATCAGGCGCGCGGTGGACCAGGTCAGCGCCACCCTGATCCTGCGAGCCTTCCTGGAGCGGGCGGCCTCGGAGCGCTGACCCGGCCCAACTCGCCGTGGCGGCGCCTTCAGCGACGAACCCGTGATGCCGATTCCTATGAACGAAGCTTCCGAATCAGCCAGCCGGTTCGGGACCGAAGACGCCGATCGCAGGTGGGCCGCGCATGGATCAGCCGGGATACAGCCGAACCGTTCTCGTGGCCTTCCTGCTCGTGGTGTTCATGAACCAGCCGACGGCCGGGCTGGCCCAACCCCAGAAGCCCGAGCCGGTGCGGGAGGCTCGCCGGGAGGTTCAGGCCAGATCCGCCGACTACCGGTCGGCTCGCGCGAGGCTCCTCCAGGCTCGAGCGGACCTCATGGGTCTGGTTTTCCGGGTCTCCCAGGCGACCGTCGCCGTCGAGGGGCTCGAGGAGGCGATCGCCGAGCTTGAGGGGGAGATCACTCGCTCGGAGGAGCAGGAGGATCAGATCCAGCAGCTGCTGAACGAACGGGCCCGGGTGGCCTACCTCATGAGCCCGGGCGCCTCCTTGGAGTCGGCGCTCGATGCGGGATCGCTGGCGGACTTCTCGCGGCGGGTGTTCTTCCTGGACATGCTCAGCCGGGCGGACGCCGAGGTCGCGGACGCCGTCGAGGAGGAGCACCAGCGCTCCCTCACCCTTCAGGGCAACCTCACCGACTACAAGGAGGAGTACGGTCGCCTCCGGTCCTTCCTGGTGCAGCAGCGGCGCAACCTCGTGCGGAAGCTCCACGCGGCGGCCGCCGCCGAGGAGGAAGCCGAGCTGCTGCTGGACGAGGCTGAGGGAGAGCTGAGGACCATCAGGCAGGATTTGCGTCGGCAGACGTTCCCGGCCGGGATGCGAGGTGGCGGAACGCTGGGGCCACCGGTGTCGGCGGACGGTCCCCTGTACTGGTGTCCCGTCGATCCGCCTCGGGCGTACGTCGACACTTTCGGCGCCCCCCGTTCCGGCGGGCGGACCCACCAGGGGAACGACATCTTCGCTCCGGAAGGCTCGCCGATCCGGGCCCCGTTCGCAGGCAGGGCCGAGGAGAGCTCGAATACCCTCGGGGGGCTGTCCGTCCACGTGTACTCGCCCGGCGGCGACTACGTCTACAACGCCCACCTCTCGCGGTACGCCGGGGTGGATGGGCGACAGGTGGAGGCGGGAGACGTCGTCGGATTCGTGGGGAACACGGGGAACGCCTCCGGATCACCCCCCCACGACCACTTCGAGTACCACCCCAACGGGGGGTCGGCGGTCAGCCCGTACCTCTACCTCAACGAGGTCTGCGGTGTGGACGGCCAGGGGCCGTGAGCCTGTGGCCGCGGCATCCGGCCCCTCAAGCGCCGGACGCGTATCGCCGATGACATCATGAGGTGGACACTGATGTGGAGCCGA
>JBQGDK010000242.1:0-3296 GCA_052039025.1 Actinomycetota bacterium | reverse complement strand
TCGTCGCCATCACGTCACCACCCGTAGCAGCTCCTCGGGGGACGTCTCGCCCCGACGGACCTTCTCCAACCCGTCCCGGAGCAGGCTGACCATGCCCTGCTGGATGGCCGTCCTCTCGATCTCCTCGGACCAGCCCCGCTCCACTGTCAACGTCTCGATCTCCTCGCTCACGGTCAGCACCTCGAACAGCCCGACCCGGCCGCGGAAGCCGGTGCTGCTGCATGCCGAGCAGCCGATGGGGCGGTGAAGGTGCTTGATCTCGGAGGCATCCTCCTCGCTGAAGCCCAGGGAGAGCAGCTCCTCGCGGGACGGCCGGTACCGCTCCTTGCACCGCTCGCACAGCCGCCGGGCGAGCCGCTGGGCGACGACGCAGTCGAGCGCAGACGCCACCAGGTAGGGTTCGACCCCCATCTCGATCAGGCGGGTCATGGCCGACGCCGCCGTGCTCGTGTGGATGCTCGTCAGCACCAGATGGCCGGTGAGCGCGGCCTCCACCGCGATCTGGGCGGTCTCGCGATCGCGGATCTCACCGACCATCACCACGTCTGGATCGCTTCGCAGGATGGAGCGCAGCGCGTTGGCGAAGGTCAGGCTGGCCTTGCTGTTCACCTGCATCTGGTTGACCCCGGGGAGCCGGTACTCGACCGGATCCTCCACGGTGATCACGTTCCGATCCGGGGTGCTGACGGTGTTCAGCGTCGCATAGAGCGTGGTCGTCTTCCCCGAGCCCGTCGGCCCGGTGATCAGGATCGTGCCGTAGGGCTTCCGGAACGCGCGCTCGTATCGGGCAAGCGCGTCCGGGTCGAAACCGAGTTCCTCCAGCCCGAGCAGGACGCTGCTCTTGTCCAGGATCCTGATGCTCACCTTCTCACCGTGCACGGTGGGCAGCGTGGCCAGCCGCAGGTCCACGGCCTTACCGGCCACCACGAGCCCGACCCGGCCGTCCTGCGGCCGTCGCCGTTCGGCGATGTTCATGTCGGCCATCACCTTGACCCGCGACACGATGCCGTTCTGGATCTGCTTGGGCGGACGCATCACCTCGTGCAGGACGCCATCGATGCGGAACCGAACCCGGACATCGCGATCGGTCGGCTCCACATGGATATCCGATGCCCGGTCGGCGATGGCCTGGCTGATCAGCATGTTGACCAGCGTCACCATGGGCGCGTCGGTGGCGGTGCTGTCCGAGGCCTCCAGGTCGGCCTCTCCGTCCTCCTTCGCCTGCGAGGCCGCCTCGGAGGCGACCTCCTCGACGGCCCGGTCGAAGTGACCGAAGTTCCGGATCGTGTCGTCCACGTCCGACGCCGTGGCCACCACCGGCTTGATCTCCATATTCGTGATCGCCCTGATGTCGTCGATCGCGTACACGTTGGCCGGATCGGACATGGCCACGACGAGCTGCGCGCCGTCGAAGCCGATGGGGATCGCGCGGTATCGCTGGGCCACCTGCTCGGGGACGAGCGCGACCGCCGCTGGATCGACCCGGAACTCCGTCAGATCCACGAACGGCAGGCCGATCTTGCGGGCCAGGGCGGCCACGAGCTCCGTCTCCTTCACCATCTGGAGGTCGAGCAGGATCCTGCCCAGGGACCGGTCGCTCGTCGCCTGCTCCTGGCGCGCCCGTGCGAGCTGCTCCTCGGTGATCAGTCCCTCATCGAGGAGCACCTCCCCCACGTCCCGGTGCCGGCGCGCTCGCAGATCGGTCACGTTCATCGAGGTGGCGTCTCCCATGCTCTAGTCCTCCGTCTCGCCGGCCCTGTCGCCCTCCCGGACCAGCCGGGAGAACTCCATCACCAGCGCGACCCGGTCAACGGTGGCCTCATCGGCGTAGATCTCCTGGACGTCTCCCGGTTCGGGCTCGACGGCACCGGCGGCGCCGTTCTCCGCGGAGGTCGCCGCCAGGAGCGGATGGGCGGGTTCGGCCCCCCCGTCGACGTGCCCGTTCGTCGCCGGCGCGGACAGCCCCGGCCCGATGCCGGGGCGCTCGTGGCCATCAGGCTCTCCGGGCCGGCCCGGCCCGTCCTCCGGCCGGTCCCGCACATCCTCCACGTACGCATCGGCAGCCGGCGGTGCGGACCGACCGAGACGCGATCTGGTCCACATCCAGCGCGACAGGAGCGCGCCCACCACGAATCCCCCCGCCACCAGGATCGCCACGGAGGGATCAGGCACGTTCTCCCTCCAGCGTCGGACGGCCCAACAGGCGGTCGAGGTCGCCTTGGTTGTGGCAGCGCTCGCGGGCGGCCTCGTAGGTCACCGCGCCCGCCCGGACCAGGTCCGCCAGGGCCTGGTCCATGGTCTGCATCCCGTGCTTGGCCCCGGCCTGGATGGCCGAGTAGATCTGGTGCACCTTGGACTCCCGGATGAGGTTCCGGACGGCCGGCGTGGCCGTCATGATCTCGCAGGCCACCACCCGTCCCTGCCCATCGGCGGTGGGCAGCAGCTGCTGGGTCACCACCCCCTGGACGGTGGTGGCCAGCTGCACCCTGACCTGCTGCTGCTGGTGCGGGGGGAACACATCGATGACCCGGTCCATCGTCTGGGGGGCGTCCTGGGTGTGGAGGGTGGAGAACACCAGGTGCCCGGTCTCCGCCGCGGTCAGGGCCGTGGCGATGGTCTCCAGGTCGCGCATCTCCCCCACCAGGATCACGTCGGGGTCCTGCCGGAGGACGTGCTTGAGGGCCTGAGAGAACGAGTGGGTGTCCTGGCCCACCTCCCGCTGGTTCACCAGGGCCTGCTTGTGGTGGTGGAGGAACTCGATGGGATCCTCCACGGTCATGATGTGGCAGTCCCGCTCGGCGTTGACGATGTCCACCAGCGTGGCCAGCGTGGTCGACTTCCCCGACCCGGTGGGTCCGGTGAGCAGCACCAGGCCACGGGGCAGCCGGGCCAGGTCCGAGACCTGGGGAGGAAGCCGGAGCTCCTCCACGGAGCGGATCTCGAAGGGGATCAGCCGGAACGCGGCCCCCATGGACTCCCGCTGGACGTACAGGTTCACCCGGAACCGGGCCTGCCCGGTGAGGGTGTAGGAGAAGTCGAGCTCAAGGTCGCCCTCGAACCGCTCCCGCTGCTTCTGGGTGAGGATCCCGTACAGCATCCGCTGGAGCACGTCGGGGGTGAGCTGGGGCAGCCCCGGCAGGGGCATCAGCGACCCGTTCACCCGGATGGTCGGGGGCGCACCGGCGGTCAGGTGGAGGTCGCTGGCCTCCCGGTTCACCACCTCCTCCAGGAGGGCTCGGATCGACAGGTCCTGGACCATGGTTTCGGTTGTCGTCGCCATCACGTCACCACCCGTA
>JBQGDK010000241.1:0-5768 GCA_052039025.1 Actinomycetota bacterium | reverse complement strand
GCCGCGGAAGCCGTTCTCCTCGAGCAGACCCACCACGTCGACCTCGAGGGCCCGGCCGAGCTCACGGATTCCCGGCCCCGCCTCGGGGCCCTGGAACGCGGGGAGCAGCAGCAGGTCGGCCGGCTGCTCCGCCGGCGAGGTGGTGGCGACCCGGAACCGCGGCACGCTGACCTCCGTGATCGGGGGCTCGCCAGTCTACCCTCGCTCGCCTAGCCTGTGGCCGTGGACACGGCGGACCTCCGCGACTTCGTGGAGTTCGAGGAAGGGCAGGCGGTGAGCCGCGAGGTCTACCGCTCGGACCGGCTGGCCGCCCGGATTATCTCGGTCGACGTGAACCGGGCCTACGGGCCGGCCGCCGATCCCCACGCCGCCGCGATGCTCGTGATCCTGGCCGGGGAGGCGGTGTTCCAGGTCGGCCGGCGCCGGAGGCGCATGAAGCAGTGGGGCTCGGCGCTGGTCCCCGCCGGGCAAGAGGTGGTGGCCACGAACGCGTCCGGGGAGCCCCTGGTCCTGCTCCTGGTCAGCGCGTCGAGCCGCGCGTGAGGGCCCGACGGGCCCCGCTGAGCGCCAGGTACGCCAGGAAGGCCACCGCGAACGCCACCACGCTCGCGGGGACGGCCCCGCCGAACAGCGGGAACGGCAGGCCCAGCCAGTCGGCGAAGAACGTCTCGACCGCGGCGGCCCAGCCCTGGAGCGAGGTCGGGGCGATCCAGTGGTACGCCGCGAAGCCGAGGAGCCACGCCACCACCGCGGCCAGATGGAAGCCGCCGGTGTACCGGTACGGCCCGCCGTGGTCGAACAAGGCCTCTGCCCGATAGTCCCGCCGACGACGAACCACCTCGTGGTCCGCCAGGAACACCCCGAACAGCGGCACGAAGATCGACCCGATCAGCAGCAGGAAGAACTCGAAGGTGAGCACGCCCTCGTCCGGGAGCCCCGCCAGCCACGCCGCCACCGCGACCCCGATCGCCGTGACCGTCACGACGCCGAGGCGCTGGTGGAAACGAGGGACGAGGTTCTGAGCCGACACCGCCGCGGAGTAGATGTCCGCGAAGGCCTCGTCGGTCTCACCGACCAGCAGCGCCACCAGGACCACCGACCCGCCGGCCAAGGTCACGATCCCGTCGGCGATCCCGGTCACGGAGGGCCCCGGCGCGCTCGCCCCCAGGACCAGCAGGGCTCCGAGCGAGTAGAACCACAGGTTCGCCACCAGGTAGCCCACGTACGTTCCTGCGGCCGCCGCGCTTCCCCGCCGGGCGAACCGGTTGTAGTCGGCCACCAGCGGGATCCACGACACCGGCATCGCGATGACGAGGTCGACGGCGCCCCAGAACGGGGGGAAGCCGCCGACCCCCGGCTTCGACCACAGCGCCCCGAGGTCGGCGGTGGTGAGGACGCGCAGCGTGACCCACACCGCCACGGCCGCCACGACCCACACCCCGAACCTGGCCATCCACCGGCGGACCACAACCACCGGGCCACCCAGTGAGAGGGCCAGGCACACCAGCGCGGCGGCGGCGAGCCAGAAGGCGAACCCGTCGACGCCGAGGACCGGCCCGGTGATCCGGGAGGCCACCAGCGCCATCGCCCAGAGCTCGAACGCGGTCCATCCGACCAGCTGGGCGATGTTGAGCACCGTGGGGAGGTACGAGCCCCGCGTGCCGAGGGTCGGCCGGAGCAGGACCATCCCCGGCACGCCCTCGCGGGCGCCTGCCCGCCCCACCAGCGCCAGCGGGATGCACCCGATCACCGAACCGACCACGATCGCCAGGAGGGCCTCCGGAAGCCCCAGGGCGGGGACCAGGAGCGCCCCGGTCACGAGCACCAGGAGGCCGATCCCGAGATCGCCCCACAGGATCGCGAGGTCGAGGCCCGACAGGCGCCGGACCTCCGGCGAGGTCGGGCGGACGCCCCACGAGGGCGCCTCCCGCTCGATCGCCCGCTCCAGCCGCTCGGTGACGGTGGCCATCGAGGAGCAAGCGTACGCGAGCGGCTGTGCGAGAATCCGCGCCGTGGCCCGGGAGCGGCCGGCCCTCGGCGAGGAGGCCACCCTGGAGGTGACGGTGAGCGAGGACATGCTCGTCGACATCCTGGGGCGGCGCATCCACCCCGTGTACTCGACGGTGTCGATGGTGAAGCACGTCGAGGAGGCCTCCCGCCTGCTGATCGAACCCCACCTCGGGGACGGTGAGGACGGCACGGGGTTCGCGGTGTCGGTCGTGCACGAGCGTCCCGCCCGGCTCGGCGACCGACTCCGGGTGGTGGCCCGGGCGACCCGGGTCGACGATCGAGAGTGCGAGTCTGAGGTGGAGGTGCTGGGGCCCTCGGGCCGGGTGGGGCACGGCACCGTGGTCCAGCGGTACATCCGGTCCGGACAGCTCGGCTGAGGAGGAGCGATGGCGTACGAGCAGATCGCCGTGGACCGGGACGGCGGCGTCCTCACGATCACGCTGAACCGACCCGACAAGCTGAACGCGATGACCGGGGTGATGTCCGACGAGCTCGTCGACGCCTTCACCGCCGCGGGCGACGACGACCGGATCCGGGCGGTCGTGGTCACGGGGGCGGGGCGCGGCTTCTGTGCCGGCCAGGACCTGACCGAGTTCGAGGACGCCTACCGGAAGGGCCAGCGCCCCGACATCCGGGAGCACCTGGCCCGCTCCTACCACCGGCTGATCCCACTGATCGTGTCGACCCCGAAGCCCGTGATCGCCGGGGTGAACGGGGTGGCCGCGGGGGCGGGGGTCTCGCTGGCGGCGGCGTGCGACATCCGGATCGCCGGCGAGGAGGCCCGCTTCACCCAGGCCTTCGTGAAGATCGGGCTGATCCCGGACTCGGGCGGAACCTGGCTGCTCCCCCGGATCATCGGCTACGCGAAGACCCTGGAGCTTTCGATCACCGGCGAGGTCATCGACGCGGCCGCGGCCCTGAAGATCGGCCTGGTCAACCGGGTCGTCACGGCGGACGCGCTCGAGGAGGAGGCACGCACCCTGGCGGCCCGGCTCGCGGCGATGCCGACCGCGGCCATCGCCGAGACGAAGGCGCTGCTGCGGGGGGCCCTGTCGCTCGACCTCGACGCCGCCCTCGAGGCGGAGGCCCAGGCCCAGGCCCGGATGGGCCAGACCGACGACCACCTCGAGGGGGTCATGGCCTTCGGCGAGAAGCGCGAGCCTCGCTTCCGCGGCCGCTGATCCGAACCCCCGGTCCGGCGACGTCGAATCTCCCCCGAGGAGCCAAAAGGCGGGAACCCTCCCGTCGTGGGACGAAAGGAGCGTGGGATGCGAAGGACCCTGATGGCGATCTGCGTGGGGCTGTTCCTGCTCGGAGGAGCGGCCCCGGCGTTCGCCGATCCCCATCCGTCGCAGGGAGCCACCAGCGAGGGACGGAACGAGAGCGGCTTCGGGGGCGGCCCGCACTGCCACGTCCTGATCCAGAACAACGGGCCGTTCGACTCCACCCCGGCATTCCCCTCGCATCAGGCCCACATCGCGTCGGGCCTCACGCACATCTTCGCCGCAGATCCGAACTGCGACGGGGACGCGGGCGCCTAGCAGGCCCGCCTCGGGCCGGACGGGCCGCCGGGCTGGGGTCCCTCCCCCCGGCGGCCCGCCGGTTCGGGCCTCAGGGCCCGGGCCGGAAGGGCTTCCCGGACCCGGTCTCGCACAGGAGGCGCAGGCTGTCCAGGTAGTGCGCCCAGTTGAAGTTGAACATCCCGAACATCTCGTCGGGGAGGTCCTGGCCGTACCGGTGGCGGAACAGGAGGCCCGTCCTCCCGTCGCGTTCCCCGAGCTCGAACCGGATCGTGCTCCCGGCCCACGGGTCGGCGCCCGACTCAGCCGCCCAGGCCACCACCTTCCCCGGCTCCCGCCCTTCGACCCGCATCACCGGGTTGAAGCCCTTCTCGAAGGTGAACGAGATGCGATCGCCGTCGACGTCGACGCCGGTCGTCCACCAGCGGGACAGGCCCGACCGCGTGGTGATGGCCTCCTCGACCGAGGCGACCGGGGCCTCGATCTCGATCGCGTGGATGATGTCCCTCACGATGCCTCCTTCCCGGCGTGCCGGGCGAACCGCTCGAGCACGAAGGCCCAACCGCCCTGGTACTCCTTCGCCGTCGCCTCGGCGTCGGGGCCGATCCCCTCGAAGGCCCGATGCTCCAGCTCGACCCGCGTGCCTCCGCCCTCGCCGGTGAATCGCACCTCGACCTCGGTGGGAGCGGCCCACTCCTCGGTGGCCTCCCCCCACGTGAACACGATGCGGGAGGGCGGCTCGAATATCATCACCGAGCCGATGGGGAACTCCTCGCCGTCGCGGGCCCGCTCGTAGACCCGGCCGCCCTGCCGGCCCTCGATGACCATGTCCTGCCACCGGTCGCCGGCGAACGCGAACCCATCGGCGAGCGGCCACCACTGGCCGATCTCCTCCGTGAATGCGACGAACGCGCGCTCGGGCGGAACGCTCACGCTGACCGACCGGTTCACCTTCATCCCCTCACCTCCCACTCCTCGACGTGACGTCGGAACGACTCCAGGGCCGTGTCCCAGAACCGTCCCGTCTCCTCCACCCACCGCCGGACCTCGGACATCCCGTCCGGGGCCAGCCGATAGACCCGGGCTCGTCCCCGGGGCTCGGCCTCGATCAGGCCGGCCTCCCGGAGCACCCGGAGGTGCTTCGACACGGCCGGCCGGCTGACCGGGAACCCCTCCGCCAGCTCGCCGGCTTTCCGGGGGCGCTCCCCCACGAGCCGGAGCAGGCGTCGCCTGGTCGGATCCGCCAGCGCCGCCAGGGACGCGTCCAGGGTCATCGCCCGTGAAGCGTAACCGTTTGGTTACACGTCGTCAAGGCGGCATCATGGACGCCGTGGACCGCGAGCGGCTGAGCGCCTGGGTCGAGCGGTACGTGGCGGCCTGGGAGACGAACGACCCCGAAGACGTCGGGGCCCTGTTCACCGAGGACGCCCGCTACTTCACGGCGCCCCACCGCCGGCCGTGGTCGGGACGCGAGGGGATCGTGGAGGGCTGGCTCGGCCGGAAGGACGAGCCGGGGGCCTGGTCGTTCCGATGGGAGATCCGGGCCGTGTGCGACGAGGTCGGGTTCGTCCGCGGGTGGACCTCGTACCCGCAGGAGGGCCACGAGTACCACAACCTGTGGGAGATCACGCTGGACGACGACGAACGCTGCTCCGAGTTCGTGGAGTGGTTCATGGAGGTCAAGCGGTGATCACGTTCTTCGAGGTCATGAAGTTCCTCCACATCGGGTTCGCCATCATCGCGCTGGGCTTCAACGCCTCGTACGGCATCTGGCTCGGCTGGGCGGCCAGGCATCCGGACCACCAGGGGCACGTCCTCCGGGGGATCAAGATCCTCGACGACCGCTTCTCGAACCCCGCCTACGCCCTGCTCCTGGTGACCGGCGTGATCATGGTGGCCACCAGCCCCTTCGAGATCACCGAGTTCTGGATCGCCGTGGGGCTGGTCCTCTACGCGGTGGCCATCGTGATGGGACTCCTGGTGTACACGCCGACGCTGCGACGCCAGATCGAGGCCTTCGAATCCGAGGGGCCCCACTCGCCCGAGTTCGGCCGGCTCTCGACCCGGAACCGGGTCGTGGGCATCCTCCTCGGCGTGGATGTGCTGACGATCGTGTTCCTGATGGTCACCAAGCCCACGCTGTAGGCTACTTCTCCTTGAACCCCTCGAAGGGGTTCCGGCAGGACCGGCACCAGTGCTGGGCCCGGCACGGCGTGGGCCCCCACGCCGATTCCAGGA
>JBQGDK010000240.1:0-7346 GCA_052039025.1 Actinomycetota bacterium | reverse complement strand
TCCCACGGTGGCCGCGATGACCGACACGGAGGTCAGGATCACCAGGACGCCCGCCGCGATCGTTCGGACCCTCCTCCGCCGTGCCCTTCTGGCGGCGTCTTCGCGGGCGCGGAGCTCGTCGAGCTCGGCCTGCAGGGCCGCCTTCTCTGACTCCAGCTGACTCGCTCGGCCTTCGGAGTCGCTCACCTCGTCGCCTCGCTTCGGTCCGGCGTGGCTCGTCCCGGCAACTCGAGTTTGTGCCGTCTGGGGCCGGCCTTCGTCACCCGAGGCAGCCTTTCACCCGGGTGAGGGTGACCGATGGGTGATGGAGTCTTCCCTTCCTCGTGGTTCGATGGGTCCGCACGATCGAAGGAGGCTTCGCGATGCCGGTGATTCGTGGAGCAGCTGCTGTCTCCCACCCAGATAGCGGCTCGCTGCTACGCGGTCCGCGGGGACCGGTCGCGTCTCGAGGGTCCGAGGAAAGAGTCCCATGACGCGAAAGAGGACCGGAGCGTCTGCCTCCAAGCTGTTCCGCATCGAGGTGCGGGGCGAGTTCGGGGACCTGCTGGGCACCTCCTTCGACGACGTGTCGACGAGCAGCGGCGATGGGCGAACAGTACTGACGGCGAGGGTACGAGACGAACAGCAGCTGTACGGCATCCTCGATCGGCTCCGCGATCTGGGGATCCACATCATCGGCCTGCATGAAGTGTCGGAAGACCCAGATCCACCCGAACAGGATCGCCGCGCCCTGTGACCGGAGTGTCCCTCTTCGCCCCGATGGACGGACGGACCGCTCTGGCATAGGCTCTGGCCGACATCCGGGGCGGAGAGGAGCCATGGCCCGTCGCAGGGCCGCGAGGACACGTACTCGGGGCGAGCGGAACGGTCGGGGGGATCTCCCGGCTCCGGGTTCGCGCGACCTGATCGTGCGGACCAAGCTCCGGCCGCCATCACGGCGGAGCGACTCGTGGATCCGCCGGGACCGGCTCCTGGCCCGCCTCGCTCAGGGACGTGACCGGGAACTGGTCCTGGTGGACGCGCCGGTTGGGTACGGGAAGACCGGGTTGCTGTCGGACTGGGCCGCCTCGGAGGCGACGGAGCGCTGGGTCGCCTGGGTGTCCCTCGATCCGCTGGATTCGGATCCCAACCGCTGTCTCGCGCACCTCGTCGCGGCGATCCGTCAAGCATTCCCCCGGTTCGGCCAGAGCGTCGAGGCGGCCCTGCGGGTCCCGAGCTCGCTCGGAGCGCCGGTCGTGTCCCATCTGATCAACGAGCTCTCCGAGCTGCCGGCCCCCATCCTGTTGATCCTGGACGACTACCACCACCTTCGGGGAGAGGCGATCCACGGGTCCATGGCGGAGCTCCTGGATCGACTCCCTCCGACGGTGCAACTGGCCATCGCCACCCGGTCGGATCCGCCGCTGCCCCTGGGCCGCCTCCGCGCCTCGGGAGAGGTGCTCGAGCTGCGTGCGGCCGACCTCGCGCTCGACGAGGTGGACCTGGAGGCCCTCCTGGCGGCCTCGAACGTGAGCCTGTCTCGCCCCGCGCTTCGGGAGCTCCTCGACCGGCTGGAAGGCTGGCCCGCCGGCGCGTACCTGGCCGCCGTCGCGCTAAGGGACGAGCCGGATTCAGACGGATTCGTCGATCGGTTCACCGGGAGCCATCGACACATCGCCGATTACCTGACCGAGGAGGTGCTCAGACGCCAGCCTGACGACGTACGGAACTTCCTCACTCGGACCTCGATCTTCGACCGTTTCTCGGCGGAGCTCTGTGACGCAGTGCTGGAGCGCAAGGACTCCCAGCTGGCTCTGGACCAGCTGGAGCACTGGAACCTGTTCCTGGTCGGTCTGGACGACCATCGACAGTGGTACCGGTACCACCATCTCTTCCGGGAGCTCCTGGCCACGGATCTGGCGCGACGGGAGCCGGCAGCCGTCGCGACCCTTCATCGGCGGGCCGGCACGTGGTTCGCCTCGCACGGGCTCGTCCAGGAGGGCATCGACCACATGCTGAAGGGCGACGATCGACCCCAGGCCGGAAGGCTCGTGTCACGGTACTGGCGGGTGTTCCTCAACAGCGGGCGGGTCACGACCGTGCGGGCCTGGTTCGCGGCGCTCGGCGAGACGGTCAAGGCCGACCCCGCGGTGGCCCTCTCCGCTGCCTGGGTGGCCGCCCTGGGCGGGGAGGCGGAACGGGTCCCCGCTCTGCTGGCCGTGGCCGAGGACGGGTCCGAAGCGGGCCCCCTGCCGGACGGTACCGCCTCGCTCGAGGCGGGAGCGGCCCTGGTCCGAGGCATCTTCGGATTCGACGGGTTCCGGCAGATGGAGGCATCCCTCCGACGCGCGGATGAGCTCGAATCGAGCCCCGACTCTCCGTGGAGGGGGTACATCCTCGTCGGGCTCGGCCTGACGGCGTTCCTGAAGGGCAACACCGAGCAAGCGCGGGCCCTGCTGCGGCAGGGCTTGAGGCTCGCTCCCGAGGAGGAAGCCGTCGCCAGGCTGCTTCTCCTCTCTCAGCTCTCCATGGTCGAGGGCGAGCTCCGGAACGCGAACGAGGCCGTCCGACTGGCCGGCGAGGCCCGCCGGATCGGTGACGAGGCCGGCCTGTCCGAGGATCCTCGGTTCTCCGTGGCCATGGTGGCGATGGGGGCGGCCCACAAGGAACGAGGTGAGCTGGTCGCCGCCGAGGCCGAGCTCGACCGGGCGCTGGTCATCCGAACGGCCAACGGAGCCATGAACCCGTGGGTGACGCTTCAGGGGCTCGTCTTGCTGGCGCCGGTCAAGTTCGCGCTCGGGGACCGGGACGAGGCCCGCCGACTGCTCGATCGCGCTCGAGGGATGCTGGCCCGGCTCGACAAGGACCGCGACGTTGTGCGCCTCGTCGAGAAGGCGGAACGCGCGATCCGGGCTTCGGCCCACCGGCTCGAGTTCGGGCAGACCCTGACCGAGCGGGAGCTGGCGGTCCTCTCCCTCTTGCCGACCGGGCACAACCAACGGGACATCGCTCGTGAGCTGTTCCTCTCGCTCAACACGGTCAAGAGCCACACCCGGGCGATCTATCGCAAGCTCGGCGTGACCTCACGCTCGGAGGCCGTGGCCCGGGCCCGGGACCTCGGACTGGTCTGAGGGAAGGCCCTCACCCGGGTGAACATCCTTCGGGGTGATTCGCCGGGACCCCCCGTTTCAGCAGACTAGGCCCGAGACGACGCGAGGGGGAGGCCGATGGAGTGGACGTTCGGGACCGTGATCTGGTCGATGATCGCGTTCTTCTTCTGGTTCCTGTTCATCTGGATGTTCATCTCGATCTTCGCCGACATCTTTCGTCGGGAGGACCTCTCCGGATGGGCCAAGGCCGGCTGGATCTTCCTGATCGTCATCCTGCCGTTCCTGGGGATCCTGGTCTACGTGATCGCCCGGCCCAAGATGACCGCGCAGGATCGCCGGATGCTGGCGGAGACCGAGGAGATGCAGCGACGGATGGCGGGGTACTCCGCGGCCGATGAGATCGCCAAGCTCGGCAAGCTTCGGGACGAGGGCAAGATCACCGCGGAGGAGTACGAGCGGCTGAAGCAGAACGCCCTGACGTAGGGCTCGAAGAGGAGGATACGGTCATGACCGCCGCGCGGCAGGACGCCGCCCTGGCGCACGGGGAACCTGAGAGGGCCGGCCCTGGCGCGCACGCGATCTGGCACGGGATGGAGTCGGCAGCGGTCCTCTCCGAGCTCGGGGTCGATCTCGAGAAGGGCCTGACCGCAGGGGAAGCCAGGGAACGACTCGGGTCAGCCGGACCGAACCGGCTCGCCGGCGCCAAGAAGGAGTCGGGGTTCCAGGCGTTCGTGCGTCAGTACCAGGACTTCATGCAGATCGTCCTGCTCGTCGCCGCCGTGGTCAACCAGCTTGTGACCGGGGACACGGCGACCACCGTCGTCCTGGCGGGACTGACCGTGTTCAACGCCATCGTCGGGCTCCGTCAGGAGGCCAAGGCCGAGGAGAGCGTGCAGGCCCTGGCCCAGATGATGAAGACGGTGGCCCGGGTTCGCCGGGGCGGCCAGGCGATCGAGGTCGACGCCGAAGAGCTCGTCCCCGGCGATGTGGTGCTCGTGGAGGCCGGGAACCGGGTGCCCGCGGATGGGCGCATCTGCGTTGCGGCCACGCTGGAGATCGAGGAGGCCGCCCTCACCGGGGAGAGCCTCCCGGTGAGCAAGGGGACCGATCCCGTCCCCGGTGACGACGTCCCGCTGGGAGATCGCACGTGCGTGGCGTACATGAACACCTCGGTCACGCGGGGACGGGGGGAGTTCGTCGTCACCGCCACGGGCATGGGAACCGAGATCGGGCACATCGCCGAGCTGTTGGCCAAGACCGAGACCGAGAAGACGCCGCTCCAGAAGCAGCTCGACGGGCTGTCGAAGATCATCGCCTCGATCGCTGGGGTGGCCTTGGCGTTCGTGATCGTCCTCGGGCTGCTGCGGGGCGAGTCGTTCGACACCCTGTTCATCACCGGCGTGGCGCTGGCGGTGGCGGCGATCCCGACCGGGCTCCCCGCCGTGGTCACGGCCCTGTTGTCGATCGGCACACGGGAGATCGCTCAGCGGAACGCCATCGTGAAGCGGCTCCCGGCCGTGGAGACGCTGGGTTCGACGTCGATGATCTGCTCCGACAAGACCGGGACGCTGACCCTCAATCAGATGACGGCCCGCGAGCTCCTGATCCCCGGCCAGAACCGGTTCACGATCACCGGCGAGGGCTACAGCACCGAGGGCGAGATCAACCACGTCGGAGGGTCGCGGTTCGACCTCGATCCGTACCTCCTCCCCATGGCCCTGTGCGCGGACGCCGTCCTTGACGGCGAGTCTCTGATCGGTGACCCGACCGAAGGCGCGCTGATCGTGCTGGCGGCCAAGGGTGGTCTGAACCTCGACGAGACCCGCAAGGCCTACCCACGGATCGCGGAGGTCCCGTTCGACTCGGACTACAAGTTCATGGCGACCTTCCACGAGATGGAGGATGGGGAGGGCCGGCCGGTCGTCCGCTGCTACGTGAAGGGTGCCCCGGACGTCCTGATCGGGAAGGGGGCGAGCTACCGGACGCCGGACGGCCAGATCCTCCCCGCCACCGGGGAGAAGAAGGGGCTCGCGAGCGACGCCAACGATCTCCTCGCGAAGGGCGGCAAGCGGGTCATGGTCGTGGCGCAGCGGGACTTCGACCCGGCTTCCTTCGATGCCCAGGGCGATCTCATCGGGGTGGTCGAGGACCTCACGCTCCTGGCCATGGTGGGCATCGTCGACCCCCCCAGGGCGGAAGCGAAGGATGCCATCGCCACGTGCAAGGCCGCCGGGATCAGGGTGCGGATGATCACGGGGGACCATGCCACCACCGCGGCCGCCATCGCGGAGGAGCTTGGGATCGAGGGCCGCGCCGTCACCGGATCCGAGTTCTCCGCGATGAGCGACGAGGAGCTCCTGGCGCAGCTGCCGGACATCGGCGTGATCGCCCGCGTCGCGCCGGAGGACAAGATCCGGCTGGTACAGCTCCTCAAGCGCCTCAACAACGTCGTGGCCATGACCGGGGACGGGGTCAACGACGCGCCCGCCCTGAAGGCGGCCGACATCGGCGTGGCCATGGGGATCACCGGGACGGAGGTCTCCAAGGAAGCCGCCGTGATGATCCTCACGGACGACAACTTCGCCACGATCGTGAACGCGGTGGAGTACGGCCGGTCGCTCTACGAGAACCTGCTCAAGTACCTGCGGTTCCAGATGTCGACGCTCGTGGCGTTCATCGCGATCTTCATCGGCGCGGGCATCTTCTCCATCGCGGGCGGTGTGCCGCTGACGCCGCTCCAGATCCTATGGGTGAACATGGTCATCGACGTCCCCATCGCGATCGCGCTCGGTTTCGACCAGCCGAGCGGCGGGGTGATGGAGCGACTGCCCAGACCCCTGGGAGCGCCGGTCCTGTCGGCGTCGAACTGGGTCCGCCTGGGCGGCCAGGGCCTGCTCATGACGGTGGGTTCCCTGGTGGCCTACCAGATCGGCGAGTCGTCGTTCGACGATGTGGCCGTCGCCTCGACGATGCTGTTGACCACGCTGTCCTTGTTCCACATCGCGGCCGGGTTCCTGGCTCGCGACCTGCGGAACACCGTCTTCGATCGCGATGCCATCCCCGGGGCGACGCAGCTTCGGCGATACGGGCTTGCGCTGCTGGCCACGGTCCTGGTGACCACGCTCGGCATCCTCCAGCGGATCTTCGGGACCGTCGAGCTGAGCTTCACGCAGTGGTCGATCTGCATCGGCATCGCCTCGAGCATCGTGATCCTCGAGGAGGTGACGAAGTTCGTGGTCCGGCGGCGGGACCGTGCGGCCGGTGGCGCCGTTCCCGTCCTGGCCGAAGCGTAGGAAGGAGAAGACGATGGCGCGCAACCTTCGGAACCGGAGCTTCCTCAAGGAGCTGGACTTCTCTCCCGACGAGCTGCGTTTCCTCCTGGAGCTGAGCAGGGAGCTCAAGGCCGCGAAGTACGGGGGGTACGAGCGTCAGCGGCTCGTGGGGAAGAACATCGCGCTGATCTTCGAGAAGACGTCCACCCGGACTCGGACGGCCTTCGAGGTGGCCGCGCTCGATCAGGGCGCGCACGTCACCTATCTGGAGCCCACGGGGTCTCAGATCGGGCACAAGGAGTCGATGAAGGACACCGCTCGGGTGCTCGGCCGCACGTACGACGGGATCGAGTACCGCGGCTTCGCGCAGGAGACGGTGGAGATTCTCGCCGAGCACGCCGGGGTGCCGGTGTGGAACGGGCTGACCGACGAGTTCCATCCGACGCAGACCCTCGCCGACGTGCTCACGATGACCGAGCATAGCGACAAGCACGTGCAGGAGATCGCGTACTGCTACCTGGGCGATGCCCGGAACAACATGGGCAACTCGCTGATGGTCATGGGATGCAAGCTCGGGATGGACGTGCGCCTCTGCGCACCGGAGCACCTGTGGCCCGAGGACACGCTGGTGAAGACCGCCCGCGAGATCGCCGAGGAGACAGGCGCCCGACTCACGCTCACCGCGGACGTGGACGAGGGTGTCGGCGGCGTCGACTTCCTGTACACGGATGTGTGGGTCTCGATGGGCGAAGACAAGAGCGTGTGGGAGGAGCGGGTCAAGCTCCTGAAGCCGTACCAGGTGAACCTCGACCTGGTCAAGCAGACCGGGAATCCCAAGGTGCGGTTCATGCACTGCCTGCCGGCCTTCCACAACCGTGAGACCAAGGTCGGCGAGGAGATCTTCGAGAAGTACGGCCTGGACGGCATGGAGGTCACCGACGAGGTCTTCGAATCCGAGCACTCGATCGTCTTCGACCAGGCCGAG
>JBQGDK010000239.1:0-4669 GCA_052039025.1 Actinomycetota bacterium | reverse complement strand
GTGAGGATGTTCACCACCCCGCCGGGGACGTCGCTGGTGGCCAGGACCTCGGCCAGGGTCACGGCGGGGAGCGGCCACGACTCGCTGGCCAGCAGGACGACGCAGTTGCCGGAGATCACCGCCGGAGCGAGGCGGGACACCAGCCCGAGGAGGGGAGCGTCATCGGGGGCCACGATGCCGACCACGCCGGTCGGCTCGGGGATCGTGAAGTTGAAGTAGGGGGCGCTCACCGGGTTCACGGTGCCGAGGATGTGGTGGATCTTGTCCGCCCAACCCGCGTACCACACCCACCGGTCGATGGACGCGTCCACCCCCGCCTCGGGGTCGGTGGCCCCGGCACGCCGGACCTCCTCGACGAACTGCCCCCGCCGGCCCTCCATCAGCTCGGCCACGCGGTACAGCACCTGGCCGCGGTTGTACGGCGTCCTCCCCGACCAGCCCGGGAACGCTGCCCGGGCCGCCCGCACCGCCTCCCTGAGGTCCTTCCGGGACGCTCGGGCCACCCGGGCCACGACCTCGCCGCCCTGGTCGGTGGCGGGGTATGACCGCCCCGACTCCGAGCGGGGGAAGTCACCGCCGATGTACAGCTTGTAGGTCTTCCGGACCGCCAGCCTCCGGCGCTCAGCCGGCACGGCCGTCCTCCTCGAGCTCGAGGTACGGCTCCAGCCCGTGCAGGCCACCCTCCCGGCCGAACCCCGACTCCTTGTACCCGCCGAACGGGCTCGAGGGGTCGAAGCGGTTGTATGTGTTCGCCCAGATCACGCCGGCCCGGAGCCGCGAGGTCATCCACAGGATCCTCGAGCCCTTCTCGGTCCACACCCCGGCCGACAGGCCGTACGGCGTGTTGTTCGCCTTCTCCAGCGCCTCCTCGGGGGTGCGGAAGGTGAGGATCGAGAGCACCGGGCCGAAGATCTCCTCGCGAGCGATCCGGTGGGACTGGGCCACGCCCGTGAACAGCGTGGGGCGGAACCAGTAGCCTCGGTCCGGGAGGTCACAGGCCGGCTGGTAGATCTCGGCCCCCTCCTCGACCCCCGACTCGACGAGCTCCTCGATCTTCCGGAGCTGCTCCTTCGAGTTGATCGCGCCGATGTCGGTGTTCTTGTCGAGGGGGTCGCCGACCCGGAGCGTGGCCAGCCGATCCTTCAGCCGCTCCAGGACCGGCTCGAACACCGACTCCTGAACGAACAGCCGGGATCCGGCGCAGCACACGTGCCCCTGGTTGAAGTAGATCCCGTTGACGATGCCCTCGACGGCCTGATCGAGGGCGGCGTCCTCGAACACGATGTTCGCGGCCTTGCCGCCGAGCTCGAGCGTGAGGTGCTTCCCGGTGCCGGCCACGGCGCGCCGGATGATCTTCCCGACCTCGGTCGAGCCGGTGAACGCGACCTTGTCCACGGCCTCGTGGCTCACGACGTTCGATCCTGTCTCACCCGCGCCCGTGACGATGTTCACCACGCCCGGTGGGAGGTCGGCCTCCTGCATGACCTCGGCCAGGAGGAGCGCGGTGAGCGGGGTGGTCTCGGCCGGCTTCAGCACCACCGTGTTCCCGGTGGCCAGCGCCGGGGCCAGCTTCCACGCCGCCATCAGCAGCGGGAAGTTCCACGGGATCACCTGGCCCGCCACCCCCAGCGGTCGGGGGGTGCGGCCGGGGAAAGCGTAGTCGAGCTTGTCGGCCCATCCAGCGTAGTAGAAGAAGTGCGCGGCGGCCAGCGGGACGTCGACGTCGCGTGACTCTTTGATCGGCTTGCCCCCGTCGATGGTCTCGAGCACGGCGAACTCCCGGCTCCGCTCCTGGATCTGCCGGGCGATCCGGTAGAGGTACTTGGCCCGCTCGCGGCCGGGGAGGTCGCGCCAGCCCGTCTCCCACGCGTCCCGGGCCGCGGTCACCGCGACGTCGACGTCCTCGGGGCCGGCCTCGGCCACCTCTGACAGCCGCTCCTCCGTGGCAGGGTTGACGGTCTCGAACCACCGGCCGCTCTTCGGCTCCACGAACCCGCCGCCGATGAACAGCCCGTACCGATCCTCGATCCGGGCGATGTCGCTCGACTCCGGCGCCGACGCATAGCCGAACGGGGTCCGCTCGGCCAGCCCGCTCGACGCGGCGGCGTCCCTGCGGTCGAGGTCGTCGCGCTTCGGCATCAGTCGACCGTGAAGTAGTCGGGACCCTGGTACCGGCCCTGGCGCTCCTTCCGGATCTGCATCAGCAGGTCGTTCAGGAGCGTCGAAACGCCGAGCCGGAACCGGTCGGGCGTGAGCCAGTCGGGACCGAGGGTCTCGTGGAGGATCACGAGGTAGATCCAGGCCTCCTTGGCCTTCCTGATGCCGCCCGCGACCTTCACGCCCACCGCACGCCCGGTCTGGCGATGGAAGTCACGGACCGCCTCCATCATGCAGAGCGCCCCGGCGGGGGTGGCACTCGAGGCGATCTTCCCCGTGGAGGTCTTGATGAAGTCGGTCCCTGCGGCCATGGCCAGCATCGAGGCCTTCCGGACCTGGTCGTACGAGCCGAGCTCGCCGATCTCGAGGATCACCTTCAGGTGGGCGGCGCCGCAGGCCTCCTTCGACCTCGCCACCTCCTCGAACGCCTGGTGGTACCGGCCGGAGAGGAACGCCGAGCGGTTCAGCACGATGTCGATCTCGTCTGCCCCCCACCGCACGGCCTGGCGGATCTCGTCGAGACGCTCGTCGAGGGGGGCCAGGCCCGAGGGGAACCCGCCGGCGACGCTGGCCACCTTCACGCCGGTCCCCTTCAGCCGCTTCGCGGCCACCGGGACCAGCGACGGATAGACGCAGACGGCGGCGACCGAGGGGATCGTGGGATCGGTTGGATCGGGCCGCACGGCCTTCGAGCACACCGCGGTGACCTTGCCCGGCGTGTCGGCGCCCTCGAGCGTGGTGAGGTCGGCGCAGCGCACGGCCAGGTCGAGCGCGTACAGCTTCGACTCCCGCTTGATCGACCGGGTGCCGAGGGAGGCGGCCCGCTCCTCGAGCCCGACCGCGTCCACCGGGGTCACGCGGACCATGGCCGCCTCGGTCGCCTGTGGGCTCCAGGGCGACTCTGGAACCTGCGCTCGGGTGTCGGCAGGGACCTTGGCCATCACTCCCCGGATGATACCCCCGGGCCGGCGGGCTTCCTCCGCGCTCAGGCTGGGATCGATACGCCGCTTCCCTTCGGCACGAACATGACGCTGAGGCTCCGCCCGGACAGGTCGATCGGCCCCCCGATCGCGGCGACGCGTCCGTCGATGTGGATCGTGTGGTCGCCGCTCGCGACCGGAACGACGGCGGTCAGGGCGTTCGACGCCTGGACATCCTGGCCGAAGTACGAGACCGCCCCTTCCTCGCTGGTGACGCTGGTCCCATCGACCCGAAGACGCAGCTGGAGCGTGGGGGTGCCCTCGATCGCATCCGCGGCCGCCGTCACCTGCCCCACCACCATGACCAGACCCTCGCTCGGCGCCGTGATCGGCACGGAGGTCACCGGAGCGAACTCCGTCTCGAAGAACTCATCGATCCCTGGTGTCGAGGGTGTTCCCCGCGGCCACCACCTCCCTGACGTTGAGGTACCGCCTGTCGGCCTTCTTCTTCGTCAGGAACTTGGCGGCCACGCTCATCCCCGGCGTCAGCATCAGAGCGGCGAGCACCGAGCCCGCCGCGAGCAGCGCGACCAGCCGCAGTCGCGGCCGTCCTCGTTCGTCGATCATCGGATCCTCCCTTCCTCGGGCGCCGCCACCGACCGCTATCCTCTTGGGCGATGACCCGCGCGCTGGTCGTCCTGGCGCTCCTCCTGGCCTCGTGCGCCGAAGAGGCCGCCGGCCCGCCCACGGGGACCCCGTCGCCCTCCCCCACGCCCCAGGCGACGTTCGCGCCGACCGAAGGGAGCCCCTCACCGGAGCCCCCGGAGGACGTCGAGTGCGTCGATGCCACCGCCAGCGGGAAGCCGGAGGTGACGATCCGCCTCGTGGACGACGAGTTCCGTCCCGCCTGCCTGACCGTCCTGGGAGGCCAGGGCCTGAAGCTCGCGAACCGCGGGGCCAACCTGCACAACTTCTCAGTGGAGGGCTCCGACGTGGACATCGACGTCCCGCCGGGCGAGACGATTCGCACCGAGGCGATCGCCGGCGCCGTCGAGCCCGGAGAGCACGTCTTCTTCTGCGAGTACCACCGCTCCCGGGGCATGGAGGGCCACCTCACGATCTCCGAGGCCGGATGAGCCGCTCGACGCGTTTCCGTTCCTCGGCCGCTCTCACCCCGGGCACGATGCCGCAAGCGTACGGGACCCGGTGAAGGCACCCTTACGGCGCATACCCCAGCCGCGACAGGGCGACGGGGTCTCGCTGCCACTCCCGCTGGACCTTCACCCGGAGCTCGAGGAACACCTTCGACCCGAGCAACGGCTCCAGCTCGGCGCGCGCCCGGCTCCCGATCCGCTTCAGCATCGAGCCGCCCCGGCCGATCACGATTCCCTTCTGCGACTCCCGCTCGACCAGGATCAGGCAGGAGATCCGTACCAGGCCGTCCTGGCGCGTCAGGTCATCGACCTGCACGGCGATCGAGTGCGGGAGCTCCTCGCGGGTGAGCGCCAGGGCCTTCTCCCGGACGATCTCCGCCACCCTGAGCTCGAGCGGCTGGTCGGTGACCTCGCCCGGCGGGAACAGCGGCGGACCCA
>JBQGDK010000238.1:0-5505 GCA_052039025.1 Actinomycetota bacterium | reverse complement strand
GAGGACGGCCCGGACCTCGGGGTGCGCGGCCACCGCGGAGACCACCGCCTCGACCTCGGCCGTGGCCAGATCCTCCCCCGGCGCTCGCCCGTCGACCCGAAGGCTCGGCGAGTCGCCGTCCAGCGAGAACCGCATCGACCGCGCTAGCTCGGCCAGCGCCGTCCCGTCGGCCGGATCGACCCCTCGGCTGAGTGCCTCCGCGGCCAGCGAGCGGTACATCGCTCCCGTGTTCAGATAGGCGGTCCTGAGCGCCGCGGCCAGGCCTCTGGCCAGCGTGCTCTTGCCGGCCCCGGCCGGCCCGTCGATGGCCACCACCACCCCCCGCTTCGGCTCAGACATGACGAAGGAGCTGTCGGAGCTCGTCGGGACCGAGGTCGCGGATCTCGCCGGGCCGCAGCCTGCCGAGCCGGATCGGGCCGACCCGGACCCGGATCAGCCGCCGGACCGGCAGGCCGACCGCGTCGAGCAGCCGTCGCACCTCGCGCTTCCGTCCCTCGGTCATCACGATCCGCACGGCTCCCCGGTCCCCCGACGCGCCCGCTCGCCGGGCGGACACGGCCCGGGCCGGCCCGTCCTCGAGCTCGACCCCCCGGCGGAGCGCGGCCAGGGCCCCGTCCGTGGGCCGGCCTTCCACCTCGGCGAGGTACTCGCGCTCCACCCGATAGCGCGGGTGCATGAGGCGGTTCGCGAGCTCGCCGTCGTTCGTCAGCAGCAGGAGGCCCTCGGTGTCCTGATCGAGTCGGCCCACGGGGAACACCCGGACACCCTGGGGATAGTACCGGGACACGTCGGGCCGGCCCTGTGGGTCGGAGGCCGTCGTCACCACCCCCCGGGGCTTGTGGAGGGCCAAGTACCGGAGTTCGGGGTCGAGTGGGACCCGGGCACCGTCAACCTCGACCCGGTCGGCTCGGTGATCGACCCGGTCCCCCAACGACGCCACCCGACCGTTCACGGTCACCCGTCCGGACCGGATCAGGTCCTCGCAGGCGCGCCGGGACCCCAGCCCGGCCCGGGCCAGGACCTTCTGGAGCCGCTCCCGGCCGGCCGTGGCCGGGTCAGGCCCCGGGCGGATCGGCATCGCCGCCATCGTCGCCGTCCCCCAGCAACGGCGCCAGCGGCGGGAGATCGCTCACCGAGTCGAGCCCCAGGCGCTCCAGGAACTCGGGCGTGGTCCCGTACAGCACCGGCCGGCCCGGCCCCTCCTCGCGGCCGACCTCGGCCAGGAGCCCCCGCTCCACCAGTGCCTTCAGGACCCCCTCGGAGTCGACACCCCGGATCGCCGAGACCTGATGGCGGGTCACCGGCTGCTTGTACGCCACGATGGCCATCGTCTCCAGCGCGGCCTTGGTGAGCCGGGTGTGCCTCGAGGAGAGCACGAAGCGTTCCACCGCCGGCGCGGCGTCGGGGTGCGTGGCCAGCCGCCATCCCCCGGCCACCCGCCGGAGCACCAGGCCGGACCCCGTCCGCTCGTACTCCTCGGCCAGCGATTCGAGGAGGCCGTCCACGGTCCGCCGGTCGGCCTCGACCAGGGGGGCCAGCGCGGCGGCGGCCAGGGGCTCGTCGGCGACGAACAGCACGGCCTCCAGCGCGCGCACCCGGGGGTCCCTCGCCGGGACGCCGGTGTCAGCGGGCCGGGCGCTCATCCCTCCCACCGGACCTCGATGTCCCCGAACGTCTTGGCCTGCCGCAGCGCCACCCGGCCCCTGGCGTGGAGCTCGAGCAGCGCCAGGAACCTGACCACGACGTCGATGCGCTCCCGGCAGTCCCGGACAAGGTCGCGGAACCGAGCCTCGCCCCGCCTGCTGATCCGCCTGGTCACCGTGGCCAGGGCGTCCTCGACCGTGGCCACGATCGGCGTGACGTGGGACAGGTCGACGGTTGGCGAGCGCAGCAGCGAGGCGGCGGCCTCCGCCAGGGCCTCCGGCGTGACCCGCTCCATCAGGTCCGGATAGAGGTGGGCGAGCTCCTCGGGCGGGGCGGCCCGCCTCGGGAAGGACCGCGAGGCCGCCTCGAAGCGCTCGGACAGGGCCACCGCCGCACGCCGGAACGCCGCGAGCTCGATCCGCCGTGCGTAGGCGAGGTCGGGCGAGCCCCCCAGGAGGTCCTCCTCGTCGGGCTCCCGCTGGCTGGGGAACAGCCGCCCGACCTTGAGCTCGAGGAGCACCGCGCAGATCGCCAGGAACCACGTGGCCTCCTCCAGCGTCCACCCTTCGGCCTCCTCGGACCGGGCCAGGAAGTCCTGGGTGACCCGGGCGACCGGGACGTCGCACACGTCCACCTTGCGGTCCAGGATCAGCTCGGCCAGCAGGCGGAACGGGCCCGTGAACGCGGGGGTCTCGACCGGGAACTCCCCCACCCGGGCGAGCACGCGATCCTCGTGGAGCTCGGCCATCGCCGGCCATCGTACCGGCGCCCCCGGGGAGCCTCAATCACCTCAGCCGACCAGGACGTCCAGCAACCCCTGGACCACCGAGGAGACGATCCCCAGGATCGGCGCCGGGAGGATGAACAGGATCACGAGCACGAACAGCGAGCCGTACGGCTGCCACGACTCGTACACGGTGCGCGCCCTGGGGGGCAGGAACCTCGCCACGATCCGTGACGCGTCGAAGGGCGGCAGCGGGATGAGGTGGAACACGGCCATGAGCGTGTTCGTGAGGATCCACACGAACAGGAAATCGCCAACGGGCCCGCCCGGGCCGAGGAACCGGTAGGCCAGGGCCCCGATCCCGGCCAGGACCAGGTTCGTGGCGATCCCGATCAGCGCGATCCACGTCATGTCCCGGTCCGGGTCCCGGAGATTCTGCGGCTCGATCGGCATCGGCTTGGCGTACCCGAACGCCAGCCCGGGCCGGCCGAACAGGACCGGGAGGAGGAGCAGCGCGGGGACGATGATGGACCCGAACACGTCGATGTGGGGCCTCGGCTCGAGGGTCAGGCGGCCCATCCGCCGGGGGGTCAGGTCCCCCCGTCGAACGGCGAGCCAGCCGTGCGCCACCTCGTGGAGCAGCATCGCCGGAACCACGGAGATCGCGAAGTACAGCGCGGTGAGGGGTCCGTAGTCGGGCATGTCAGGTGAAGGCCAGCCGGAGGAGCGTGTCGACGATCGGCGAGACGACCCGGTCGATCACGGCCGGGAACGCCAGGAGGATCAGGAGGAGCGCCACGGCCCCGAACCGGGTCCCGACGCCGCGCCACGCGGCGCGGAGCCGCCCGGGCAGGGCCACGGCCACGATCTCGGAGCCATCGAGCGGCGGCATCGGGAGCAGGTTGAAGACCAGCAGCACGGTGTTGACCAGGACCCACACCACCAGGAACTGCGCGGTCCGGAAGGACCCGATCGTGGCCACCCGCAGCGCAAGCACGGCGATCAACGCCAGCACGGCGTTCGTGATCGGCCCTGCCAGCGACACCAGCAGCATGTGCAGGCGGGGCCGGTGGAGCTTCGACGCGTTCACCGGCACGGGCTTGGCGTAACCGAACACCACCCCGCTCCCCGTTCCCACGAGCGCCAGCGCGATCAGGATCCCCGGGAGGATCAACGTCCCGAACGGATCGATGTGCCGGATCGGGTTGAGCGTCAGGCGCCCCGCCTCGCGGGCAGTGGGATCGCCGAACGCGGCCGCGACCGCGGCGTGGCTGACCTCGTGGAGGATGACGGCCGGCACCAGCGTGAGGACCACGAAGGCGGCCGTCCACCCGTCGAAGGTCACACGGCCGCCTCAGGCATCGCGCCACCCGTAGATCAGCGGCGGCGGCTCGGGCCGGGCCTCGGTCACCGTGACGGCCGAGCCGACCGCGGCGGCGGCCGCGGCGGCGGCCGCCTCGTCGCGGGCGTGGACCTCGCCGATCGCGTCTCCGCCCTCGAGGCGGTCGCCGACCTTGACCCGCAGGACGATCCCCACCGAGGGGTCGATCGGGTCCCCCTGGCGGCGGCGACCAGCGCCGAGCGCAACGCCCGCCCGGCCGACGGCCTCGGCGTCGACGGCGCTCAGGTAGCCGCTCCGGTCGGCCTCGAGCGGAACCGTCACCGGCGCCGAGGGCAGCACCGCGGCGGGGTCGTCGACCACCCGGGCGTCACCGCCCTGCGCCTCGACCATCCGCCGGAACGTCTCCAGGGCCCGGCCCGAGGACAGCGCCTCCTGGGCCCGCCGGCGGGCGTCGGCGGCGTCGGTCCCGAGGAGCGAGACCTGTGCCGCCGCGGCGAACTCCAGCGTGAGGTCGGCCAGCCGGCCGGGACGCTCGCCCCCCAGGACCTCGACGGCCTCGCGGACATCGAGGGCGTTCCCCACCGCCTCGCCGAGGGGCTGCGACATGTCCGTGACGGCGGCCCGGGCCGGCCGCCCCCAGCCGCGCGCCAGGTCCACGCACGCCGCGGCCAGCGCGTCGGCCTCCTCGGGCGTCTTCATGAACGCCCCGCTCCCGGCCTTCACGTCGAGGAGGATCAGGTCGGTGCTGACCGCCAGCTTCTTGCTCATCACGCTCGCCGCGATCAGCGGCACGCTCGGCACGGTGGCCGTGGCGTCGCGGAGCGCGTACAGGGCGCCGTCGGCGGGGACCAGGTCCTTCGTCTGGGCGGCCACCGCGCAACCGACCTCCTCGACCTGGTGCTCGAGCTCCCGGGGCGACAGGTCGGTGCGGACCCCCGGGATCGACTCGAGCTTGTCGAGCGTGCCGCCGGTGTGTCCCAGGCCCCGGCCCGACAGCTTCGCCACGGCCAGGCCGAGCGAGGCCGCCAGCGGCGCGAACACGAGCGTCACCCCGTCGGCCACCCCGCCCGTCGAGTGCTTGTCGACCTTGGGCCTCGACACGCCCCGGAGCGGCAGCGTGATGCCGGAGTCGACCATCGCCCTGGTCAGCGCCACGGTCTCCTCGGTGTCCAGCCCCCGGACGAACGCGGCCATCAGGAACGCCGCGGCCAGGTAGTCGGGGACCTCCTCTGTGGCGTAGCCGAGGACCACCGCGCGGATCTCCCCCTCCGACAGCGTCAGGCCGTCCCGCTTGCGGGCCACCACCTCGCGTGGATCGGGACCGCCCACGTCAGCCCACCGAGAGCTCGCCGACGAACGACGTCCCGGCCAGGCCGTCCGGCCCCACGCCAAAGAGCGAGGCCACGGTGGCCCCGAGATCGGCGAAGGTGTCCCGGACGCCGAGGTCGACCGCGGGCCGTCCGGCCAGCGCGCCGCCGGCGGCGAGCACCGGGGTGTCCTCCCGGGTGTGATCGGTGGACGCGTCGGTGGGATCACAGCCGTGATCGCCGGTGAGGAACAGGAGCCCGTCGCCGACCGCCTCGACCACCTCCGGGAGCCGCCGGTCGAAGGCCTCCACGCACCGAGCGTATCCCTGGGGATCGTTCCGGTGCCCGTACTTGGTGTCGAAGTCGACCAGGTTCGTCACGACCAGAGAATCGTCGTCCCGGGCCAGGTACTTCACCGTGAGGTCGATCCCGTGGTCGTTCGACTCGGAGTGCTCGGCCTCGGAGAGGCCTCGGCCGGCGAAGATGTC
>JBQGDK010000237.1:0-5063 GCA_052039025.1 Actinomycetota bacterium | reverse complement strand
GCGGCGGAGCTCCTGGGCGCGGTGGGGACGGCCACGTTTGGCACCGTGATCAAGCTGGAGCCCGGCACCTACAACATCGGCTCCAACGTCCTCGACATTCCGAGCGGCGTGGACCTGGAGGGCTCCGGTGAGCTGCGGACGCTCATCGTCCGGGCCGGCTCGACGCTCGATACCGACGCCACGCTTGTGGCGGAGGGCCAGATCGAGCTGCGGTCCCTCACGGTCTTCAACACTGGCGGCCAGCAATACTCGACCGCGATCCGCGCGAACGGGCAAGCTCGCCTCACGCACGTGAGCGCGGGGGCCCAGAACGGCACCACGAGCACGATCGCCATCCACGGGGTGACCGGGGCCGGCCAGGCGCAGCTCCGACTGGAGGACGTCACCGCGGCCGCCCTTGGTGCCGCCGGCGCCCCCGCGTACGGGCTGCACCTCGGTGTCTTCAGCGTCGGGGTCCGCGGCTCGACGATCCAGGCGGTCGCTGGCTCCGGAGGCACGGCATACGGCATGTGGATCCCCGGGGGGCTGCACTTCGTCGAGGACTCCCTGATCGCCGGGGACACGGACGCGGTGAACGGCACGGTAGGGCAAGTGCGCATCGGATCAACGCGGCTGGAGGGCGGTGTTGCCCCCGGGGCGGCCGTCTGCGCGGGCGTCTGGGACCAGGACTTCACGTTCTTCCCCAGCGCCTGCCCGACCTGAGCTGACAAGGGCTTCCGGAGCGCTCGGTAGACTGGCTGCCGATGTTCGAGCAGCTCACCGAGCGCTTCGGCGCCGCGTTCAAGAAGCTCCGGCGGGGCAAGCTCCACCCGAAGCAGGTGGACGCCGCCCTGGCCGACATCCGGGCGGCGCTCCTCGAGGCCGATGTGGCCGTCGAGGTGGCCGACGCGTTCCTCGCACGCGTCCGGGCCCGGGCCGTCGGCGAGGAGGTGATGCGCTCGGTCACGCCGGGACAGCAGGTCGTGAAGATCGTCGGCGAGGAGCTGACCGAGACGCTCGGGGGCGCCCACCGGCCGTTCGTCGTTCCGTCCGGCGACCCGGCCGTGGTGATGATGGCCGGTCTGCAGGGCTCGGGGAAGACCACGGCCTGCGCCAAGCTGGCCCTCCACCTGCGGGAGAAGGGGCGCCGCCCGATGCTGGCCGCGGCCGACCTCCAGCGACCCGCGGCCGTGGAGCAGCTCGTGACGCTGGGCGACGAGATCGACGTGCCGGTGGTCTCCGAGGGCCGTGACCCGGTGAAGGTGGCCAAGGCTGCCCTGAAGCGGGCCTCGAAGGAGGGCCGCGACGTGGTGATCGTGGACACCGCTGGCCGCCTCCACGTGGATCCCGAGATGATGCGCGAAGCCGGCCGGGTCCGTGCCGCCACGAAGCCGGACCACGTCCTCATGGCCGTGGATGCCACCGTGGGCCAGGACGCCGTCCGTCAGGCCCGGGCGTTCATGGACGAGATCGACCTGACCGGGTTCGTGCTCACCAAGCTCGATGGCGACGCCCGCGGCGGCGCGGCGCTCTCGGTGACGGAGGTGACCGGCCGGCCCGTGTACTTCGCCGGGATCGGGGAGAGGCCGGCGGATCTGGAAACGTTCCACCCGGACCGGATGGCGTCCCGGATCCTGGGTATGGGCGACGTCCTCACGCTCGTCGAGAAGGCCGAGAAGGCCATGGATGAGGAGAAAGCCCGTGAGGCCGCCGAGAAGATGGCGAAGGACCGGTTCACGCTCGAGGACTTCCTGTCCCAGCTCCGCGAGGTCCGGAAGCTTGGGCCGCTCCAGGACCTCCTCGGGATGCTGCCCGGCGGTGCACAGCTGGCGGCGAACGTGCAGGTCGACGAGGGGCAGGTCGCCCGGGCCGAGGCCATCATCTCCTCGATGACCATGGAGGAGCGACGCAACCCCGCTATCATCAGCGGCAGCCGCCGGGCCCGGATCGCCACGGGCAGCGGGACCTCGGTCGGCGACGTGAACGCGCTGCTCAAGCAGTTCGACGAGGCCAGGAGGATGATGAAGCGGTTGACCGGGGGCCGGCTCCCGAAGCTCCCCGGGATGCCACGGATCCCCGGGACGTAAGAGGAGTCGCCATGGTGAAGATCAGGCTGATGCGGATGGGGAAGCGGAAGGAGCCGTACTACAGGGTGGTGGTGGCCGACTCGAGGAGCCCCCGCGACGGGCGGTTCATCGAGAACATCGGCCGGTATCACCCCAGGGCGCACCCCTCGGTGATCGAGATCGACGAGGAGCGAGCCCTCCACTGGCTGAAGAACGGCGCCCAGCCCAGCGACCCGGTGCGGGTGCTTCTTCAGAAGACCGGCATCTGGTCGTCGTTCACTGGCGAAGCCCCACCGCCCCCGATCGAGGCTTCCGCCGACGAGCCCTCGGGCCCCCCCGCAGAGGCCTCGACGGAGGAGCCCGAGGGGTCTCCGGAGGCAACGCCTCCTGTTGACGAAGGGGGCCCCGAGGGCTCGGCCGGTGACGCCGGAGCTCCGGCCGAAGAGTCCGTCGACGAGGGGTCTTCGTGAAGGAGCTTCTCGAGTACGTGGCCAGGGCCATCGTCGATGAGCCCGACGCGGTCGAGGTCAGCGAGGTGGAGGGGGAGCGGTCGGTGATCCTCGAGCTCCGCGTGGCCCCGGACGACATGGGAAAGGTGATCGGGAAGCGCGGCCGCACGGTCCGGGCGATCCGCTCGCTCGTACGCGCCGCAGGGTCCCGCGAGGGGCTCACCCCGCTCGTGGAGATCGTGGAGGACGAGGACGGCTGAGCTGCTCGCCGTGGGCCGGATCGGCAGGAGCCACGGCGTCGGCGGCGAGGTCTCCGTGCGCCCCCTCACCGAGGTCGGGGCGCGGTTCGAGCCCGGCTCGGTCCTCCGCCTCGAGGACGGCCGCACCCTCACGGTGGAGCGGGCCCGCCCGCACCGGGATCGCGTGCTGGTGAAGTTCGAGGAGGTGGCCGACCGGAACCAGGCCGATGAGCTCCGCGGCTCCGTGCTGGTGATCCCGGCCGACCAGGCGCCATCGATCGACGAGGCGGACCGGTTCTGGGTGCACCAGGTCGTCGGCCTGGAGGTCGTGACCGACCGCGGCCGCTCGCTCGGACGGATCCGCGAGGTCCAGGAGAACCCCGCAAACGACCTGTGGGTCACCGATGAGGGTGCGCTGATCCCCGCCGTGCGTGGGGTCGTCGTCGACGTCGACCTGGCCCGAGGACGCGTGACGATCCGGCCGCTGCCCGGCCTCCTGGAGGAGGACTGACCCCGTGCGGATCGACGTTCTCACGATCTTCCCGGCGATCGTCGAGGGGCCGCTCCGGGAGAGCCTCCTCGGCAAGGCGATCGCGGCCGGCCTCCTGGACGTCCGGGTCCACGACATCCGCGACCACGCGGCCGGGTCCCACCGTCAGGTCGACGACGAGCCGTTCGGCGGCGGGCCCGGGATGGTGATGATGGCCGACCCGGTGTTCCGGTCCGTGGACGCCCTCGGCGAGGGCCACAAGCGGGTGATCCTGCTCTCGCCGGCGGGGCGGGCGCTCGACCAGGCCCTGGTCCGGGAGCTGGCCGCCGAGCCTTGGCTGGTTCTGATCGCCGGCCGGTACGAGGGCGTCGACGAGCGGGTGGTCGAGGGGCTCCCGGCCCAGGAGATCTCGATCGGGGACTACGTGCTGGCCGGCGGGGAGCTGCCGGCTCTGGTCGTGATCGAGGCCGTGGCCCGGTTGGTCCCCGGCGTGGTGGGCACGGAAGCCTCGCTGGCCCGGGAATCGTTCGAGGAGGAGGGCCTCCTGGACCACCCGCACTACACCCGCCCCCGGAGGTACCGAGGGCTCGACGTCCCCGCCGTCCTCGTCTCCGGCGACCACGCTCGGATCGAGGCGTGGCGGCGGCGGGCCGCCGAGGCGAAGACGCGGAGGAACCGACCGGACCTGCTACGATGAGGTGCCGCCCCGCTGGAGACGTCATGAACAGGGTCGATCCCATCGAGAAGCTTCGTCTGCGTGACGACCTGCCCGAGTTCAGGGCCGGCGACACCGTTCGCGTGCACGTGCGGGTGGTCGAGGCCGGCCGGGAGCGGGTCCAGGTGTTCCAGGGCGTGGTGATCCGTCGCCGGGGCGGCGGGCTCCGTGAGTCGTTCACGGTCCGGAAGGTCTCGTTCGGCGTGGGAGTCGAGCGGACCTTTCCACTGCACTCCCCCCAGATCGCCTCGATCGAGGTGGTCAGCCGGGGCGACGTTCGCCGGGCCAAGCTGTACTACCTCCGGGAACGGCGCGGCAAGCGTGCGCGGATCCGGGAGCTCCGAACGCCGGTCGGCGCGCCCGCGGCCGAGCCGGGCTCCCCCGACGACGAGGCGGCCGGGGACGAGGGTTAGCACGTGAGCCAGGCCCGGCCCCCCGCGGGCGCCTCGGCCGGCCGGACGTCGCTCGAGACCGAGCCCGGCCCCCCCGAGCCGGAGCAGGCCCAGAAGGAGGAGGCCAGGGGCGATGGCGGCATCCTCGGCTTCTTCAAGGAGCTGCCCGGGCTCATCATCATCGCGTTCGCGCTGGCGCTCCTCATCAAGACGTTCCTGATCCAGGCGTTCTACATCCCGTCGGAGTCGATTGTCCCCACCCAGCGGGTCGGGGACCGGGTGCTCGTGAACAAGCTCGTGTACGACTTCGGCGAGCCCCAGCGCGGCGACGTGATCGTGTTCGAGAACCCGGCGCTCCAGGATGAGGGCCGGAACGTCTTCGAGGTGGTGTGGGACTGGCTCGTCGAGGGGCTGGGGTTCTCGACCGATCCGACGAAGGACTTCATCAAGCGGGTGATCGGCCTGCCCGGCGACACGATCGAGATGAAGAACGGGAAGGTGTACGTGAACGGGGAGCGAATACCGGAGCCGTACATCACCAACCGGGGCGCCCAGGACTTCGCGCCGACGCAGGTGGAGTCGGATCACGTCTTCGTCATGGGGGACAACCGACCGAACTCCCAGGACTCGCGCTCGGTGCTGGGACAGATCCCGATGGACAAGATCGTGGGGAAGGCGTTCGTGCTGCTCTGGCCTCCGGACCGGATCGAGTGGTTGTCCGACGACTGAGGGA
>JBQGDK010000236.1:0-1715 GCA_052039025.1 Actinomycetota bacterium | reverse complement strand
GATGTGAGCGATCAACCACGGGAGCCCGTTCGGTTCTCCGTCGACTACCCGGACCGCGACCTCGACCGCGCCTCGACGGGGTTTCGGCTGTTCACCGTCATCCCGATCTTGATCGTCCTCGGCACCGTGTCCGGAGCGGCGTGGTCGTACGAGTACGACGTGGCCAAGGATGTCGTGACCGCCACCAGCGTGGGGGCCGGAGGGCTCCTCGCGTTCGGCCCGCTCCTGATGATCCTGTTCCGCCAGAAGTATCCCCGGTGGTGGTTCGACTGGAACCTGAACCTCCTGAGGTTCTCGAACCGCGTGGGCGCCTACCTGGCGCTGATGGACGATCGATACCCGTCGACGGACGATGAGCAGTCCGTCCACCTCGACATCGCCTACCCGGACGCGGGTCGAGACCTGAACCGGTGGCTCCCGCTCGTGAAGTGGGCCCTGGCGATCCCCCATCTGATCGTGCTGGCCTTCCTGTGGATCGGTGCGGTCGTGGCGGTCATCGTGGCCTGGTTCGCGATCCTGTTCACCGGCCGGTACCCTCGGGGGCTCTTCGACTACGTCGAGGGCGTGATCCGGTGGGGGAACCGGGTCACGGCGTACGCATTCATCCTGGCCACCGACCGCTACCCGCCCTTCCGGCTGCGCCCATAGGCAGCGAGGATCGCCTCCCGGTCCACCTGCGGCAGGTACTTGACGGCCTCGCGGACCGTCACGCCCGACGCTCGAGCGGCTCGCGGGCGGAGCCATCCGGCCACGAGGCCGGGTCGGGCCTTGCCCGTCTCGCGGAGGACCCACCCGATGGCCTTGCGGATGAAGAACTCGCGGTCCTCGAGCATGGCGTCCGCGTAGCGAGCGAAGCGCCCGAAGTCCCCCTCTCCCCGGCGGAGCGGTCCCAGCAGCGCCAGCAGCGCCGCGCGCCGCACCCAGAAGTCCCGGTCGGCGGCCCACCGGTCGAGCCGTCCGGCGAGTTCGGGGAAGCGCTCAACGAGCCCGCCGGCCACCGTGGCGGCCAGGCCGTCCACCAGCGCCCAGGTCCTCGACTGGCGGATCAGCCGCTCGATCAGGCTGAGATCGCGCGGCCGCAGGACCGATCCGTACACGTCGAGCAGCTCGACCGCGGCCATGCGGCGCTCGTGGACGGGCGCCTCCCAGAGCTCCCGGACGACCGTGAGCACCTCGGTCCTCGAGAGTTCGGGATGGGCCCGGGCGAAGTCCACGATCACCCGTCGGATCCCCGGGACGCTGACGCCGAGGTGCCGGAGATCGCTCTTCAGGTACCGGCGCTCGCGCGCCGCGCGGCTCGGGTCGCCGGCGGCCCGGAGGGCGGCGACGATGTCGCGGCTCCGCCCCCCGCGCCGGGCTCGCCGCGAGATCAGCGGCTCGGGACCTCCTGGAGAATCCATGTGTTGCCGTCGGGGTCGCTGAGGTCGGCGAACGAAGCGTAGTCCTGCCGGTCGGGGTCCCGCCCGGGTTCCCATCCGTTCGGACCCATGTGTCGGATCTCGCCGACCTGGACGCCCCGACCGACGAGCTCCTGGCGAGCCGCCTCGATGTCGCTGACGACGAGGTGGGTCCCGCGGTACGTGCCGGGGTCGGCGTCCGTGATGCCGACTCCGACCGTGATCGAGCATGCGGACCCGGGCGGTGTCATCTGGACGACCCGGAAGTCCTCGCTCGGCTTATGGTCCACGTCGAGGTGGAAGCCCATCTGCTCGGTG
>JBQGDK010000235.1:0-1981 GCA_052039025.1 Actinomycetota bacterium | reverse complement strand
CTTCATCGCCCGCCCCGACGGTGACGACGTGTTCGTGCACTTCTCGGCCATCGAGGGCGACGGCTACAAGACGCTCTCGGAGGGCCAGGAGGTCGAGTTCGACATCGTCGACGGGCCGAAGGGTCAGCAGGCGGCGAACGTCCGTCCGGTCCAGTAGGTGCGACGCGAACCGAGGGAGCCTCGCGGGGCTCCCTCCTCGTTCCCGGCACGGTATCGACACGCCGGACGGCGGCTCCTATACTGCGGGTGCGAATGATCGTCCACATCCCACGCAGGTGAGGTCCCGCCCCCCCCTTCCCCGGAGGTGATGCCGAGTCTCGGCTGAGCCTCGCATCAACGAACGCATCCGGGCGCCCCAGGTTCGCTTGGTCGGTGCGGATGGTGCCCAGGTGGGCATCGTCTCGATCCAGGACGCCCTGGATCGGGCCCGCACCTCCGACCTCGATCTGGTCGAGGTGGCGCCGCAAGCGAATCCGCCCGTCTGTCGGATCATGGACTACGGGAAGTACAAGTACGAGCGGGCGCTCCGGCAGAAGGAGGCCCGGAAGAAGCAGGCCCGGATCGAGGTCAAGGAGATCAAGTTCCGGCCGAAGATCGACCGACACGACTACGAGACGAAGAAAGGACACGTGGTCCGGTTCCTCGAGGCCGGCGCGCGGGTGAAGGTGACGATCATGTTCCGAGGACGGGAGATGGCTCACACGGAGCTCGGACAGCGTATCCTCGATCGGCTGGTCGAGGACCTCGACGGGCTGGCCACCGTGGAACAGCCCTCCAAGCTCGACGGACGGAACATGGTCATGGTGCTGGCGCCCACGATGAAGCCGGCCCCGAAGGGCCGGCGGGAGCCGGAGCCGACCTCCGCGACCGAGGAGAAGGAGCGAGCGTGAAGCGCAAGACCCACCGGGGTGCCGCCAAGCGGTTCCGGGTGACCAGGAAGGGCAAGGTCCTCCACCGGGGGGCCGGCCGGAACCACAACCTGGGGAAGAAGACGGCCGGCCGGAAGCGGCGCCTGGCCAGGGGCGGCCAGGTCGATGAGGAGCGCTCGGTGGTCCTGCGACTCCTGGGGAGGCGGTAGTCGTGCCCCGGGTGAAGCGCGGCGTCCACGGGCGGAAGAAGCGTCGGGAGATCCTGGAGCGGGCCAAGGGGTACCGGGGGGCCCGGTCTCGTCGGTTCCGGGTCGCTCGCGAGCAGCTCCTCCATTCGGGCTCGTACGCGTATCGGGACCGCCGGGCCCGGAAGCGGGAGTTCCGGCGGCTGTGGATCAGCCGTATCGGCGCCGCGGCCAGGCGGAACGGCATGTCGTACTCCTCGTTCATCCGGGGGCTCCGGAGCGCCGACCTCGACCTGGACCGCAAGGTCCTGGCCGACATCGCCGCCCGGGACCCCAAGGGGTTCGAGGGGCTCGTCGAGGTGGCCCGCCAGGGACTGGGCGCGTGACCCCATCGGGGGCGCTCCCCCCGATCACCAGCACGAAGAACCCGAAGGTCGTCGCGGCCGCGAAGCTCGCCAAGCGCGGGATCCGCGAGCGGCGTCGACGCTTCCTCGTCGAGGGCGCCCAAGCCGCGGCCGAGGCGGTGGCCACCGGGGCCGCCGAGCAGCTCTTCCACGTGCCCGGCTCCACCGGCCGGGTGCCGGAGGTCGTCGAGGCGGCCGAGCGCGCCGGCCTGGAGGTGGAGTCGGTGTCCGAGCAGGTCATGGCCCACCTGACGTCGGCCGTCACGCCTCAGGGCGTCGTGGCCGTAGCCCGCTTCGTCGACGTGCCGCTCTCAGCCCTCGGGCCCGGGACGACCCCGGTGCTCTGCTCGGTGCGTGACCCCGGGAACGCCGGGACCATCCTCCGGTCCGCCGACGCCTTCGGCGCGGCCGGCGTCGTGTTCGCGGAGGACTCGGTCGATGCCTACAACGCCAAGGCGGTGCGCTCCTCGGCCGGCTCGATCTTCCACGTGCCCGTCGCCCGCGGGGTCCCCGCGACCGAGGC
>JBQGDK010000234.1:0-1667 GCA_052039025.1 Actinomycetota bacterium | reverse complement strand
GTCCGGGTCCGGCAAGAGCGTGACGTTCCTCACGGTCCTGGGCCTGATCGACCGGAAGGCCGCACAGGTGAGCGGCGAGGTGATCTTCCAGGGGCGGAACCTCCTCGAGCTGTCGGAGGAGGAGATGCAGAACACGCGGGGTTCCCAGATCAGCATGATCTTCCAGGACCCCATGACGTCGCTCCACCCCTACTACCGGGTCGGCGAGCAGATCGTGGAGGCGATCCGCACCCACCAGGAGATCCCGAAACGGGACGCCCGGAACCAGGCCGTGGAGATGCTGCGCCGCGTGGGGATCCCACGCCCCGACGAGCGGGCCCGGCAGTATCCCCACGAGTTCTCTGGCGGCATGCGACAGCGGGCCATGATCGCCATGGCCCTCTCGCTGAACCCGGACCTGTTGATCGCCGACGAGCCCACCACGGCCCTCGACGTGACGGTCCAGGCCCAGATCCTCGACCTGATCGCGCGGCTGAAGGACGAGTTCGAGGCGTCGGTGGTGATCATCACCCACGACCTGGGCGTCGTCGCCGAGCACGCCGACAACGTCCAGGTGATGTACGCGGGGAAGGTCGCCGAGTCCGGCCGGCGGAGCGACGTGTACTACCGGGCCCACCACCCCTACACATGGGGCCTCCTGCAGTCGATCACCAGGCTCGATCAGCCGAAGCTCGAACGGCTGCGGCCGATCCGAGGCCTCCCTCCCTCGTTGATCTTCGTCCCCCCGGGCTGTCCCTTCCACCCCCGGTGCCCCTACGTGATGGACGTGTGCAGGACCGAGGTGCCGCCGCTCCTCACCGAGGACGGCATCCATGCGTCCGCGTGCCACCTTCCGCTGGCCGAGAAGGAGCGGATCTTCCAGGAGAGCGTGGCGGTGAAGTCATGACCGATCCGCTCCGCCCCGCCCCGGTCGCCGACGGGCAGCCGCTGGTCCGGCTCCGCGGCGTGAAGAAGTACTTCCCGATCACGCAGGGGATCATCATCCAGCGCGCGGTCGGGAACGTCCACGCTGTGGACGGCATCGACCTCGACATCAACCCCGGCGAAACCGTCGGGCTGGTGGGGGAGACCGGATGTGGGAAGTCCACCACGGCTCGACTGTTGGCGCGCCTGCTCGACGTGACCGAGGGGACCGTCGAGTACGACGGGAGGGACATCACCAATCTGAGCCGGCGGAGGATGCGACCGCTCCGTCGCGAGATCGCCATGATCTTCCAGGACCCGTACGCCTCGCTGAACCCCAGGAAGACCGTCGGCTCGATCATCGGGGAACCGTTCCAGGTCCACGGCCTGCCGGGCGGCGGTCGTCTGCGGAGCCTGTGGCTGACACCCGTGGCCAGGCTGATCCCCCTGGCGCTCGTCCTGGCGGCGTTCGTCATCGCGGTCGTGGCGGGCTTCTCCTCGTCGATCGAGGTTCCGCTGATCCTCCCGTTCGGGCTGATCGGGCTGGCCCTCGTGATGGAGGTCCTCCGCCGCATGCTGGCGCTTCCCGCCCGCCGCCGGTGGAACCGTGAGGTGCGCACCGAGGTCCAGCGGCTGATGGAGCTCGTCGGCCTGAACCCCGAGCACTACAACCGGTTCCCCCACGAGTTCTCCGGCGGCCAGCGACAGCGGATCGGGGTGGCCCGGGCCCTGGCCCTCCGACCCCGCCTGATCGTGTGCGACGA
>JBQGDK010000233.1:0-1603 GCA_052039025.1 Actinomycetota bacterium | reverse complement strand
GACGGCCACGTCCCACAGCGTCACGTGCTCGAGCAGGTGCCAGTATTCCTTCTCGAAGTCGTCGTAATGGGTGGGGAAAAGGGTGTGGTTGTACACCGTGAACCCGCGGGGGCCGTACCGCTGGGTGGCCTCGAAGAACGGGCTGCGGCGCAGACGCGCCCCGCGCTGGACCTGGCTCATGTCGAACGTCACGTGTCCTCCCTCGCTCGTGAGGGCGTCACGATAGCCCGACGACCCGCCCCTCGCTATCGACGTCCATCCGGGTGAACGCGGGCTCCCGGCCGAGACCCGGCATCAACATCTGGTCCCCGCACAGCACGACCACGAACCCGGCACCGACCGACGCCACGAGGTCGCGCACCGGCAGTGTGAACCCGGCCGGTCGGGCCTTCAGCGCCGGATCGTGGGACAGCGACAGGTGCGACTTCGCCATGCACACCGGGAGCCGGTCGAGCCCCCGGTCGGCCAGCCGGGCCAGCGACCGCTCCGCCGCCGGCGACAGGTCGACGCCGTCGGCCCCGTACAGCCGTGTGGCGATCCCCTCGATCTGCTCGCGGATCGGGGTGCCGGGCGGGTTCAGCGGGGTGAACGACGCGGGCCGCCCCAGCGCGGCCAGGACCGCCTTGGCCAGGTCCTCGGCGCCGGCCCCGCCCCGGGCGAACCCGTCGCACACCGCCACCTCATCGGCACCGAGGTCTCGGGCCGCCTCGGCCAGGAGCTCGAGCTCCGCGTCGGCGTCGCCCTCGATCCGGTTCACGGCAACCACCGCCGGCAGCCCGAACGCGTGGACGTTGTCGATGTGCGGGGCGAGGTTCGCGGCACCCCGTTCGAGCGCCGCCGGGTCCGGCCCGGCGCGCGCGGAGACCTCGTCGAGGCCGCCGTGCATCCGCAGCGCCCGGACCGTGGCCACGATGACGGCCGCGGACGGCTCGAGCCCGCCGGCCGGCGCCACCAGGTGGCAGAACTTCTCGAACCCGAGGTCGGAGCCGAACCCGGCCTCGGTGATCACGACGTCGGCTAGCTTCCGGCCCACCCGCGTGGCCAGCACCGACGAGTTGCCCGAGGCGATGTTGCCGAACGGGCCGCTGTGGACGAGCGCCGGACGCCCCTCGATCGTCTGCACGAGGTTCGGCCACACCGCGTGCTGCAGCAGCACGGCCATGGCGCCGGCCGCCCGGAGGTCCTCGGCCGTGACCGGCTCGCCCGAGGCGGCCTCGGCCACCACGATCCGGCCGAGACGGGCCCGGAGGTCCTCGATCCCCGTCGCGAGGGCCAGGATCGCCATCACCTCGGAGGCCGCGGTGATGACGAAGCCCGACTCCCGCGGGACACCGTGCGGCTTCCCGCCGAGCCCCACGACGATATGCCGCAGCGCACGGTCGTTCACGTCGAGGGCCCGTGGCCACATCACCGTGCGCGGCTCGATCCCCAGCGGGTTCCCGTGGTGGAGCGAGGCATCGATTGCCGCGGCCAGGAGGTTGTGGGCCGAGGCCACTGCGTGGAAGTCGCCCGTGAAGTGGAGGTTGATGTCCTCCATCGGCACGACCTGGGCGTGCCCGCCGCCGGTCCCCCCGCCCTTCGAGCCGAAGACCGGTCCGACCGA
>JBQGDK010000232.1:0-13889 GCA_052039025.1 Actinomycetota bacterium | reverse complement strand
TGATCCTCACGTACCACGCCAGGGACGCGGCCGACTGGCTCGCGTGAGCCGGTCGGAGGGGCTGTTCGAGCGGGCTCGTCGGGTGATCCCTGGCGGCGTGAACTCGCCCGTCCGGGCGTTCGGGGCGGTCGGCGGTACCCCGCCCTTCGCGACCCGGGGCGAGGGCGCGTACCTCCTCGACGCCGACGGCCGCCGCTACGTCGACCTGGTGCAGTCGTGGGGGGCGCTCCTGTTCGGTCACGCCCGGGCCGAGATCATCGAGGCCGCGGCGGAGGCGGCCCGACACGGCACGTCGTTCGGCGCGCCCACCGAGGCCGAGGTGGAGCTGGCCGAGCGGCTGGCCGCGATGGTCCCCTCGGTGGAGAAGGCTCGGCTCGTCTCCAGCGGCACCGAGGCGGCCATGACCGCGGTCCGTCTGGCCCGCGGCGTGACCGACCGGCCGGGGGTCGTGAAGTTCGACGGCTGCTACCACGGCCACTCGGACGCCCTGCTGGCGAAGGCCGGCTCCGGCGTGGCCACGTTCGGGATCCCGGGCACGCCCGGCGTGACCGCCGGCGCCTCGGCCGACACGTACGTCCTCCCCTGGGGCCGAGCCGAGCTCGTCGAGGAGATCTTCGAGGAACGCGGGCGCGAGATCGCCTGCGTGCTCCTCGAGCCGGTCCCGGCGAACATCGGCGTGCTCGCGCCACCACAGGGCTTCCTGGCGGCGCTCCGCACCCTGACCGAACAGGCCGGGGCGCTCCTCGTCTTCGACGAGGTCATCACGGGGTTCCGGCTGGCCCGCGGCGGGGCCCAGGAGCGCTTCGGCGTCACCCCCGACCTGACCGTGCTGGGAAAGGTGATGGGGGGCGGGTTCCCATGCGCGGCGGTGGGGGGGCGGGCCGATGTCATGGACCACCTGGCCCCCGGGGGCCCCGTGTACCAGGCCGGGACGCTGTCGGGGAACCCGGTGGCGGTGGCCGCCGGGCTGGCGGCGCTCGAGCTCGTGGAGCGGATGGATCCGTACGCGGGGCTGGACCGGACCGGGGAGGCGCTCGCTTCCGGCGTGGCCGACGCCCTGGCCGAGGCCGGCGTGGCCCGAACCGTGAACCGGGTCGGCTCGCTGTTCTCCGTGTTCCTCGCCGACCCCCCCATCGACGACGCCGCCGCGGCCAGGGCCGCCGACCCCGAGGCGTACGCCCGGTTCTTCCACGCGATGCTGGATCGGGGCGTGTACCTGCCGCCGTCGGGCTACGAGGCGTGGTTCGTGTCGACGGCGCACGACGATGACACGCTCGCGAGGGTGATCGACGCGGCCGGGGAGGCCGCCGGGGAGGTCGCCGCTACCGGGGGATCGTGAGGAACAGGGCCACGAAGACCGCCAGCACCATCACCGAGAAGAGGATGAACGAGAGGCCGCCCTCCTCGATCCCCGCAACGATGATCCCCGCGTCCACCGTCCTCCCTCCTAGGCCGGCCCCCGCCAGGGGGCCTGCTCGCCGCCGGTCAGGATCTCCCTCCGCCGCCGCTCGGCCCGGTCCAGGAACGGCAGGTGCGCGGCGAACCCGATGACCGAGCCCGCCAGGAACAGCCACGAGGGCAGGGCCAGGTCGCCCGGGTCCTTGTAGCCGAACACGGTCACCTCGGGACCCCCGGTCGTGGCGAACGCCTGGGCCGCGGCCAGCGGCGTCCCCTCGACCTCGGTGAAGCGGAGATCGGTGACCTCGAACGTCTCCGGTGTGATCTCCCCCTCGATCCCGGCACGCCGGAGCTCGTCGGCGGCCTCCTCGGCCAGGAACTCCTGGAACGCCAGCGTCACCGGCTCGATCTCGCTTCGGTACCGGGGGCGTTCTTCGGCGGTGACCCACGGCTCGCCCGGGTACTCCTCGATCACGGGGTACGTCGGGGAGGATAGGTCCGCGCCGGCCCGGAGGCCGAACCACGTCGGGAGGTCGCCCCGGGGCCCGAGGTTCGGGGGCGTGCCGGGGGCCCCGAACGCCCACAGCGCCGACAGGATCACCATGAACGCGAACAGGCCGGTGGCCGAGATCAGGTAGCCCATCCGCACGCCGAAGACCGCCGACAGCAGGAGCCACACGCTGCCCCCGAAGATCACGAAGGCGGCCACCACGACCAACGCCCCCTCGATGTTCGTCCGGGTGAGCGCCACCACGTCGGTCACTGCGGCTCCCCGGGGGTCGTGGTCGGGCCGGGCTCCGGCGTGGCCGCGGTGGCCTGCGGGTTCGTGCAGATGTTCTGCTCGAACGGGACGTTCTCCTCGTTGATCTCGACGATGTGGTTGATCAGGTCGAGGATCTGCTGGTCGTTCATCGGCCCCGCGAACCGGATGCTCCACGACGGCATCGGGGTGCCCTCCCGCCCCTCCATGATCGTTGTCTGGATGTCCTCGAGGCTGGTGATCAGGGGGTGGCCGGTGGATGTGCCCCCGCAGACGTCGTTGAGCGGGGGCACGGGGTAGTCGGGGACGAACTCGCCGTCGGGGGTGGTGAACGGCACGGTCCCCCCTTCGGCCTGCTGTCCGTGACACCTCGCGCACCCGAACCCCGTGGGGTTCTCCTCGGAGGAGATCTGGAACCACATCTCCCCCCGCTCCACCGACCGGGCGGCCAGCTCGAGCTCGTCGTCGGCGTTCTGGCCCGGTTCGCCGAGCCAGATCACGGCCAGCCACGGCGCGATCAGCAGCATGAACGCCACGCCCCGGGCCATGGCGCGGTCGATGTGCTGGCGCTCCAGGGTCTCGTCGGCCGGGCCGGGGCGCATCCCCGACGGGATGTCGGGCCCTCGGGCGGCTCGCCGCCTGACCACCATCACGATCAGCCCGACCACGAACGCCAACCCGATCGCCACGCCGGCGACCAGCGCGAGCGTGGCGACCGCGGAGAGCGCCAGGGGCGTCACCTCACTCGCCCCCGATCGTCACGCAGAACGGCCCCTCGGGCTGCTGCTGGATCGTGTCGGTGCCCCGGGGCGGGCCGTCGATCCGGGCCCCGGTGTCCACGCTGACGATCCCGTTCTCGACGATCACCCGGAAGCGGTCCATCCCCCGGGGGGCAGGGCCGTCCCGGTACTCTCCGGCCCGGTTGTACTTCGAGCCGTGACAGGGGCACTCGAACCACTGGCTCTGCGTGCAGAAGGGGACCCGGCACCCCAGGTGCACGCATTTCTGGTACAGCGCCATGAGGCCGTCGCCGACCAGCCCCTGGTACACCGTGTCCGAGGCGTCGCCCTCGTAGCTCACGAGATAGAACCGGCCGGCGCCGTAGTAGTAGGGCTGGTTGTCGGCGTCGATCTGCTGCTTGATCGCGTCGGGGGAGAGCCCCAGGTCGATCACGGCCCCGAACCCGCCCCGGAGGTTCGGCCACACGAACGCGATGCTGGCCAGCCCGAACTCCGCCCCGAACAGGCCGATCGAGGCCAGCAGGGAGCGGCGGAAGAAGTCGCGTCGGGACACCGGGGTGGGCCGCTTCGCCTCCTTCGGGGGCGCCGGCTCGGGGCGCGCCACCTTGCCGGCGGCGGCCTCCCGGAACACCGCCGCGGCCTGTCGGGACCGGATGAACGCTCCCACGAGGAGCAGGAGGAACAGCCCGATCAGGACTGCCACGAGGATGATGGCGAACGTCTCACTCATAGGTCGAAGAACACTCCGTCCGACCACGGCCACACGAAGTTGAACCCCGGGCCGCGGAAGAACGCTCCGATGATCGTGAGGATCATGAGGAACATCAGCAGCATCGTGAACAGCACGATGGCGACCTTGCGGTCGCCGGGCTTCGTGCTGGGGTTGCGGTCGGCGTAGGGGAGCACGAACAGAAGTCCGAAGAACAGCGTGGGCACGATCACCCCGGCCACCATCGGGTGGAAGTACCGGAGCAGCTCCTGGAGCCCCAGGAAGTACCACGGCGCCTTCGACGGGTTCGGCGTGAGGTTCGGGTTGGCCAGCTCCCGCAGCGGCGCGTTCACGAACGTCGAGAACACGATCAGCGCGGCCGTCACGATGATCAGCGACAGCAGCTCCTGGATCAGCAGATGCGGGAACGTGTTGACCCGGTCGCCCTGCTCCCGCTCGACCCGCTGGACGCCCTCGGGTGGCACCAGCGCCAGGAGCCGGTGTTTCTCGGGCGCGCCTGGCTTCGGCGAGGGAACCTTCCCGGTCGGCGGCGGGGCCACCAGCGGCGCCGCGGGGGGCGGGGCCACGGCGATCGTGCCGGCCGGGGCGGCCGCGGGGGTCGTGGCCGGTGCGGCCGGGGCCGGGGCGCCCGCCGGTGGGGCCGGCTGAGCGGCCTCGGCGCCGTCGGCCGGAGCCGCCGCGGCGGCTGCCGGGGGGGCCTCCTCCTCGCCGTGCTGGCGCTTGTACTCGACCATGGCCACCCGCCGGGCCCGTCCCTCGGCCACCCGCCGGCTCACGCCCTGCTCGAGGAGCTCGTTCAGGACCCGGTTGTACGTCTCCGGGTTGAGGTTCTCCGCGAACTCGGCCATCTACAGGGGTCCCGAGATCCCGCCGTCCTTCCGGATCCGCCAGAAGTGCACCGCCAGGAAGATCGTGATGACGAAGGGCAGGGCCAGGACGTGGAGCACGTACCAGCGGAGCAAGGTCTCCCCGCTGACCTCGGCCCCGCCGAGGAGAATGAACTGCACCTCGGGCCCGATCCCCGGCGGCGAGTACTGCCCGAAGCTCGTCCCCACCGTGAACGCCCAGAACGACAGCTGGTCCCACGGCAGGAGGTAGCCGCTGAACGCAAGCAGCAGCGTGATCAGCAGCAGGAGGACGCCGACCACCCAGTTGAACTCGCGGGGTGGCTTGTACGCGCCCGTGTAGAACACCCGGCCCATGTGGAGGAACACCGTGATCACCATAAGGTGAGCGCCCCACCGGTGGATGTTCCGCACCATGTCCCCGAACACCACGCTGTTGCGGATCGTCTCGATGTCGACGTACGCCTGTCCGGAGGCCAGCTCTGCGGCCGGCCGGTAGAAGAACATCAGGTAGATCCCGGTCACCGTCAGCAGGATGAACAGGAAGAAAGACAGCCCGCCGAGGCAGAACGTGTAGGTCAGCTTGAGCCCGTGCCGCTTCACCTTGACCGGGTGAAGGTGGTACAGGACGTTGTTCATGGCGGCCAGGGCCCGGTCGCGCTGGGTGTCCTTGTAGCCCTTCCGGAACACCGAGCCGGGGCGGAAGATCGACCGCCACGCCTCCGATTCCCGGACCTTGTCGAACACCTCGCCCGGGCTGGGCGGACGGGGGAGCTTCAGCTTCACGCGGGCTCCTCCGCCTGCTGGGAGAGCGGCACGGTGGCCATCGGGCGGGGGGTGCCCTCGGTGGCGGAGCCCTCCGGCAGCCGGGCGTAGTACAGGCAGTCGCTCGGGCACCGCTCCACGCACACCGAGCACCGGGTGCAGGCGTTGTCGTCGACCACGAAGATCGCCTCGGCCTGGTGGACGAGCTCGCCGGTGGCCGGGTCGACGGTCTCCCGAACGATGCCGGTGTCGAGCATGTAGATGCAGTTCCAGGGGCACACGTCCTCGCAGGCCCGGCACAGGATGCACGGCTCGGGATCGAGCATCAGATGCTTCGGGGACCTCACGCCCTCCTTCAGCCAGGCCGGATCGACCGGCTGCAGCACGTAGTCGTCCCGGATGTCGACCTCGGTCTTCACGAACGGCATCCTCGCCCCCTACCGGTACCCGCCCGAATAACGCTCGGCCTGCTTCTCGCCCCGGAGCCGCCGCCGCAGGGCCTGAACCTTGTACGCGGTCACGACGAAGACCCCGACCCAGACCGTGATCCAGCCGAGGGCCACGATGTCCCGGAACGCGATCAGGAGGCGGTCCTCGGTGGTCCACCCCAGGTCCTGCTCCGCGAAGTACAGCCACCACGACGGGACCACGGCCAGCGTCGTGATCGCCAGGAACGAGATCCCCACGCCGGCCAGGAAGGCCGCGGTCCACGTCCATTCCCAGGTCCGAGCGAACTCCTCCCCGCGGGAGATCACGGGCCGGAGCCTCCGCTCGATGCCTTTCGGGACCGGCAGTCTCAAGACACGACTCCTTCGGTCACGGCGCCGATGGCGATTGTACCAACGGCCCCCCGGGCGCCCCGGGCCGGGCCGCGCTCCCCGCCCTTGTGAACCGATTCACAAGCACCGCCCGGATTCTCCGACACGCTCGGCCCCGACGCAACCGGGGTGGGAGACTGGGTTCCGTGGAGTTCTCGGACGCGCTGGCAGCGTGGTGGGGCCCCGCGCTGGCGTTCGCCGCCGGGGTGGTGTCCGCGGCCTCGCCGTGCGTGCTCCCGCTGCTGCCCGGCTACCTGTCGTTCATCTCCGGGACCCGGGACGACGGACGGCGGCCGCTCACGCCGATGCTGCTGTTCGTGCTGGGATTCGCGGTGGTGTTCACCTCGCTGGGGGCCTTCTCGAAGGTCTTCGTGCCCTACCTCCGATCCCCGGTCGCCACCCGGATCGCCGGCGTCCTCGTGGTCGGGGTCGGCGCCCTGATGCTGCTGTACGCGCTGCGGATCGGGAGCCCGTCGCTCTTCGCCGAGCGCCGGCCGTTCCTGGCCCGGATCCGTCCGGGCCCCGTGTCGGCGCTTCCGCTCGGCATGGCGTTCGCGGCGGGGTGGACGCCGTGCATCGGGCCCGTGCTCGCCGGCATCCTCGGGCTGGCCGTGGCCCAGGGCGGCGGGGCGTGGGGGGCCGTGCTCCTGTTCTCGTTCTCCCTCGGGCTGGGCCTGCCGTTCGTGCTGATCGGCCTGGGCGTCCAGCGACTCACCGGCGCGCTCACGTTCGTGAAGCGCAACTACCACTGGTTCGCCGGGACCGGGGGCGCGATCCTCGTGGCGATCGGCGTCCTGCTGGCCATGGACCTGTGGGTGCCGCTCCTGTCACGGCTGGGGATCCTCCGGCTGGTGCAGGGGTTCACGCCGCCCCTCTGAGCGCGTGTAGCATCGGACCGGATCCCCATGGCGTCGACCTCGGATTCCCTGTACCGGTCGCTGGCGTCGGTGCTGCGCACCCTGCGGTCGATGCGCACGGCCCTGATCCTCCTGCTGGTGGTGGGGGCGGCGAGCGTGCTCGGCTCGCTGGTGCCCCAGGCCCCCACCGCGCCGGCCGCCGTGGCCGACCTGTTCGCCACCCGGCCGGTGCTGGCCCGCGTGTACCGCGCGCTGGGCCTCTTCGACGTGTACGGCTCGTGGTGGTTCACGCTGACCTACGTCCTCCTGCTGATCTCGCTGGCGTCCTGCCTGGTGCCGCGGACCCGTGCGCTCGTTCGCGGGCTCCGAGTCCGGCCGCAACAGGCCCGGGACCTCGACGGGATGCGGCACTTCGCCGAGGCGGTGGTGCCGGAGCCCCCCGAGGCCGTGCTGGCCAGGTCGCGAACGGTGCTCCGGCGCCGCCGGTTCCGGGTGTCGTCGGCGGAGCCGGGGCTGGCCGCGGAGAAGGGCGGCGCCCGGGAGTGGGGGAGCCTCCTGTTCCACTGGTCGCTGCTCCTGATCCTGGTGGGCGCGGTGTACGGGAAGGGGTTCGGCTTCCGGGGCGTGGCCACCATCGTCGAGGGCGAGACCTGGACCGAGGCTCACGCCTCGTACGTCCTTCCGCCCGAGGAGGGACGGTTCTTCACCGAGGGCATGCACACCGGGATGCAGGTTCGCCTGGACGACTTCGACGCCACGTATCACCCCGACGGCCTGCCCCGAGACTTCGTGTCCGCGGTCCGAGTGGCTGGCGCGGGCGGCCGGCCGGCCGGCGACGGCGAGATCCGGGTGAACCACCCGCTCTCGGCGGGCGGCGTGAAGCTGTTCCAGCAGGGCTATGGGTGGGCCCCGGTGATCGAGGTGCGCCACCAGGGGCGCCTGGTGGCCTCCGGGCCGGTGGTGTTCGTCACCGACTCGCCCAACGATCAGCGCCGGCCGTGGCGGGGGGTGATCAAGCTCCCCTCGCTGGAGCCCCAGGTGGGCCTGGCCTTCCGGCTCCTCCCGGATCCCGTGGTCGGCCTGGCGGGGGGTCCGATGCTGGAGGCCCGCGACCCGTTCCTCACGTGGCGGGCCTGGCGGGGCGACCTCCGTCTGATCGCGGCCCAGAGCGTCTTCGACCTCGACACCACGGGGCTGGAGCCGTGGCTCGATGGCGGGCTGGGCCTGGGCGAGACCGAGGAGCTGCCGGGCGGGATCGAGATCACGTTCCGGGACCTCCGCGAGTACACCCAGCTCCTGGTGAAGCGGGACCCGGGCACCGGGGTGATGCTCGTGGCGGCGATCCTGATCCTCGTCGGGCTGATCCCAGCGCTGGGGTCGAGCCGGCGCCGGGTGTGGGTGCGAGCCACCGGGGCGGACGGCGCCGGGACCCGGCTCCAGGTCGGCGGGTTCGCCCTCCAGCGGCGGGCCGCCTTCGAGGAGGAGTTCGACGACATCGCCCAGGAGTTGAGTAGGGTGGGGCCGTGAGCACGGGCGGACTGACCACGGTCTCGAACCTCAGCTTCGGCGTCGCCCTGGTCCTGTACCTGACTGCGTCGGTGCTCTCGTTCCACCACCTGGCCTACCGTCGCCGCGGGGCGCTGTCGGCGAGCAGGGCCGCGGCGCTCGGAGGGCTCGGGGCCCATGCGGTCTCGGTGGTGACCCGTGGCCTGGCGGCGGGCCGCGTGCCGTGGGGCAACATGTACGAGTACGCCAGCGTGCTCGGGCTCGTGATCGTGGCCGCGTACCTGCTCGTGATCGAGCCAGCGTGGCGGGCCGAGGCCGCGCGGGGCTTCGCCCTCGGCGCCGCCGTGCTGGCGATGGCCGGGGCCACGATGTTCTACGTCCCGCCCGGCCCGCTCGTCCCCGCCCTGAACTCGTACTGGCTCCGCATCCACGTCGTGCTGGCCGTCCTGGGCTCGGCGCTGTTCACGCTGGCCACGGTGTTCACGGTCCTGTACCTGTGGCGGGAGCGGCGGGGACGGCGCTCGGCCGCCGCCGCGGCCCCAGCCCGCGAGCCGGTGCTCGTGGGGGCGGTCGGGGAGCGTCCCGAGGACTATGCGGCCGACCCGGCCGAGGACGACCCGGCGCCGCTGCCGGCCGAGCGGAGCCGCCTCCCGGCCGCCGCCTCGCTCGACCGCATGGCGTACCGGACCGTGGTGTTCGCGTTCCCGATCTGGACGATGGCCGTGATCGCCGGGGCGATCTGGGCCGAGCAGGCCTGGGGCCGCTACTGGGGGTGGGACCCCAAGGAGGTGTGGTCCTTCGTGACCTGGGTGGCGTTCGCGGGGTACCTCCACGCCCGGGCCACGGTGGGGTGGCGAGGCCGCCGGGCGGCGGCGCTGGCGCTCGTCGGGTTCGGGGCGCTCGTGTTCAACCTCGTCGTGGTGAACACGGTCATCGCGGGTCTCCACTCGTACGCGTAGGGCCGGCCCTCAGCCGACCGAGGCGGTCCCGTTCATCTGCGGGTGGACATCGCACTGGAAGTAGTACGAGCCGGGCTCCGGCGCCGGGAAGCGGTACTCGATCGCGTCCGGACCGGTGATGATCTCACCCTGGAAGATCGTGTCCCCGCCCTGCTCGGTGTAGAGGGACACGTTGTGGGGGATCCCGGCGTCACGGTTGTCGAACGCGACGACCGCCTCGCCGTCGGCGGGAAGCGACAGCTGGTCGACGTCGAAGGCGATCCCCTCGGCCACGATGGGGGCCGCTCCGGAGGCCGGGCCCCCGGCGGGCTCCCCCTCCCCCTGCGGCGATCCCGCGGGGGTCGGCGATCCCTCCTGGCCCGGCGACTCGGCCGGCGAGGGGCCCCCCGCTGGCGGGGTCGGCCCGGGCGGCCCGGCCTCCTCCTCGACGAGGCTGTGGACTGGACGCTCCCCGACCGCGGCCCCGACGATCCCCCCGGCGAGGATCGTGCCGACGAGCAGGACGACGAGGAAGACGAACCCGCGCGTCCCCCGGACCATGGCCGCCAGCGCGGACCCCACGAGGATGTTCGTGGCGAACAGCAGCGCGACCCACGGTGCCATCGTCTCGGGGACCGCCAGGAGGATGCGCGAGAACGCGATGATCAGCACGGCCAGGAACACGAACGCGGCGAGCGGGATCCCCACGCCGAGGAGGACCCGGCGACGGGGCTCCATGCTCACGGCGACTCCAGCCGGCTGAGGTGGCGCTCGACGTCCTGCCACACCGGCTCGTCGGTGCCGCCGAGCTCCTCCTGACGGTGCCACCGGAAGAACAGAACGGCGATGAACCCCCACAGGATGAACCCGCCCGCGAGCTTCATCACCAGGCCGGCGATCCGCTGGTCCGTGACCGCGTCGATCCCGGCCAGCGGTGCGGCGAGGCCGTAGAAGGGGTAGATCGGCGAGTCCGCGAACGTGAGGAACGACGCCGGCACCGTGGGGACGATCGACTGGGCGAACAGGTAGAGCATCTGTCCCGGGTACCTCAGGCGGGGGATCTCGACCACCGGCGAGAGCACGGGCATCCACATGAGCAGCGCCGTGAGCACGAGGACGGCGTGGATGCCGAAATGGGCCCCCTCCGACCGGACCGAGAGCTCCACGAGGGCCGGCCAGTGGCTGAGCGCGATGAAACCGTTGAAGACCAGCAGCGCCACGAACGGCCGGGCCAGCGTCCGGATCACGGCGAAGAGCCACCGGGGGCGAACCAGCCGCCGGAACAGCCACCCGGGCGTGCCGGCCAGGAGCAGCGGCGGTGCGACGAGGCTGAGCAGGAGGTGCTGGACCATGTGGACCCCGAGCAGGCGCTCCTCCGCGAGCTCGTGGACCGGCCAGTCCGAGGCCACCAGCAGCGCGAACACCCCGGCGGCGAACGCCACGACCTGGCCCCGGGTCGCCGCCGCCTCGCCGGGGGTCACGTGGCGGGGCCCCCACCATCGGAGGGCCGCCCAGTACCCCGCGGCCAGGACGATGCAGAGCGCCCACACGTCGGGGTGGGGGTGCCAGCCGATCGTGGGATCAGGCACGGCGGAGGAACCTCGGCCGGGCCAGGAACAGGCCCAGCACCACGAGCACGAGCGCCACGGCCAGCACGGCGGGGCCGAGTCCCGCCCCGAACGTGAGCAGGACGATCAGGAACACCGACAGGGCCAGCACCAGACCGGTCACGAACAGGCGCTTGAACACGGGCGGATCGAAGCGCAGGTGCATGAACCACAGGACCACGAGCGCGAACTTGATCGTCATCAGCAGGAGGAGCCCTGTGACCACGGCCGTGCTCGGCAGGAAGTCGACGTAGAAGAGCGCCACCTCGAGCCCGGTGACGACCGCCAGGACCACCGCGATGAGCACGTACTGGCGCGGGCCGGGGTGGGCCTGGTCCTCGGCGGGGAGGTGCGCCTCGCCGTGCGGCTCGTATTCCTGTCGCTCGACCGCGCTCACGACGGGATCAGGTAGACGACCGTGAAGATCACGATCCACACGATGTCGACGAAGTGCCAGTACAGCCCCACGAGCTCCACGCGGAGGGCCCGCTCGGACGGCAGCCGCCCGGTCAGCGACATCCCGAACAGCGTGAGCAGCATCAGGATCCCCATCGTGACGTGGGCGCCGTGGAATCCGGTGAGCACGAAGAAGCTCGACCCGAAGACGTTCCGCGACAGCGTGAGCCCCTCCCGTACGAACACCGTGAACTCGAACACCTGCCCGCCGACGAACGTGATCCCGAGGAGGGCCGTGGCCAGGAGCCAGGCCCGGAGCCGGCGATGGTCGCCGCGCTGGATCGCGTTGAGGGCCAGCACCATCGTGAGGCTCGACATCAGCAGGACGAACGACGACACCGACGTGTACGGGATGTCGTACACATCCTGGGGGAAGGGGCCCTGGACGCTGCGCCCGCGGTACAGGAGGTACGTGGCGATCAGCGAGCCGAAGAACAGGCACTCGGAGCCGAGGAACGCCCACATGCCCAGCTTGCGGTTGTCGAGGCCGGTCGCGGTGTGGGGCACCTGGATCGCCCGGTCGGCCACGGCTAGTCCTCCGTCACCGGCTCGAGGCTCCAGCCGAACAGCCCCGCCATCGTGATGAGCGCGCCCCCGATGGCGACCGGCCAGTAGTAGATCAGCCCGTAGCCGATCACCGGCATGCCGAGCGCCGCCACCAGCGGGAAGTACGAGGGGTCCGGCATGTGGATGTCGTGGTGCTCCTGTTCCGGATCCTCGTCGCCGTCCTGGCCCCCGGCCACGACCGGGACCGGCCGTCCCCGCTCGTCCTCGGTGTACTTCCGGTGCCACAGCTCGTCGCGGTGCCGGACGTCGGGGATCTCGTCGAAGTTGTAGTGGGGCGGCGGCGAGGTGATCGACCACTCCAGGGTCCGGGCATCCCACGGGTCGGGCCCGGCCTCCCGGCCGCGGGACAGGCTCCGGATCAGGTTCCACATGAACACCAGGATCGAGGCGGCGATGATGAACGAGCCCACGGTCTCGACGAAGTTCCAGAACCCCCAGCCGGCCTCCTCCGGGTAGGTGTAGTAGCGGCGGGACATGCCCTGGAGGCCCAGCCAGTGCATCGGGGCGAACGTGAGGTTGAAGCCGATCAGCATCAGCCAGAAGTGGATCTTGCCCAGCCCCTCGGAGAGCATCCGCCCGGTGACCTTGGGGAGCCAGTAGTAGGCGCCCGAGAACAGGCCGAAGATCGCCCCGCCGAACAGCACGTAGTGGAAGTGGGCCACGATGTAGTACGTGTCCTGCTGTTGGAAGTCCGAGGGCACGATGGCGTGCGTGACCCCGGACAGGCCCCCGATGATGAACATCGACACGAAGCCGATCGAGAACAGCATCGGGGTGGCGAACCGGATCGAGCCGCCCCACATCGTGCCGAGCCAGTTGAAGATCTTCACCCCCGTCGGGACCGCGATGAACATCGTCGACAGGGCGAACGCGGTGTTGGCGACCGGGCCCAGCCCGGTCGTGAACATGTGGTGGGCCCACACGCCCCAGCCCATGAAGCCGATGGCGATCCCCGAGAACACCACGGCCGCGTAGCCGAACAGCGGCTTCCGGGAGAACGTGGGGAGCACCTCGGACACGATCCCCATCGCCGGCAGGACCAGGATGTACACCTCCGGGTGCCCGAACAGCCAGAACAGGTGCTGCCACAGGAGCGCGTCGCCGCCGGCCCCGACGTTGAAGAAGTTCGTCCCGAAAAGCCGGTCGAACCCCAGCTCGAACAGCGCGATGCCGATCACCGGGATCGCGAACAGGAGCAGGAACGACACCACGAGCGTCATCCAGGTGAAGACCGGGACCCGCATCAGGCTCATCCCGGGGGCCCGCTCGTTCAGGATCGTCACGATGAAGTTCACCGCCGATGCGAGTGAGGCGATGCCGACGATCTGGAGGCCGATCGCGTAGTACGTCATCCCGGTCCCGGGGAGGAACCCCGCCTCGGGCTGGGCGCTCGACAGCGGTGCGTAGCCGAACCACCCCCCGTTGGGGGCGCCGCCGAGGAAGAAGCTCGAGTACAGGAAGATCCCGCCGACCAGGAACACCCAGTACGAGAAGGCGTTCAGCCTCGGGAACGCCACGTCCCGGGCGCCGATCTGCAGCGGCACCAGGTAGTTGAAGAACGCCGAGGACAGCGGCATGACGACGAGGAAGATCATCGTCAGGCCGTGCATCGTGAAGACCTGGTTGTAGGTGTCGGCGTCGAGGAACGTGCCGTTCGGCTGGGCCAGCTGGACCCGAAGGAGGAGCGCCTCGATCCCGCCCAGCAGGAAGAAGACGAACGCGGTGAGGCCGTACAGGAGGCCGATCCGCTTGTGGTCGACGGTGGTCAGCCACGACGCCAGCCCCGTGGTGGCCCGGGGCCGGCGGAACAGGCTCGGTCGAGGAACCGCCGTGGTCGCCATTCAGCCTCGCCTCCCCATGCTACGCACGCCGCTCCTCCCCGTCACTCCAGGCTCAGCAGGT
>JBQGDK010000231.1:0-2915 GCA_052039025.1 Actinomycetota bacterium | reverse complement strand
TACGTCCCGGCCTTCAGCGTGATCAGGCCCTGGCGGTAGCACTCCTCGATCGTCCCCGCGGCGGCCTCCCTGGCCGGGCGCTTCGTCTCCCTGTCCTCGACGAGCTCCATGGCCACCATCGCCCCCAGGCCTCGGACGTCCCCCACGATCTCGTGGCGATCCTGGAGGTCCCGGAGTCCATCGCTCAGCGCGGTGCCGACCGACCGGGCCCGCTCCAGGAGGCCCTCGCGCTCGATCGTCCCGATCACCTCGAGGGCGGCGGCCGCCGCCAGCGGGTTCCCCCCGAACGTGCCCCCCAGCCCTCCCACGTGGACCGAGTCCATGACGTCCGCCCGGGCGGTGATGGCTCCGATCGGCAGGCCACCGCCGAGGGCCTTCGCCGTGACCACGATGTCGGGCACGAGCCCGAAGTGCTCGGCCGCGAACCACCGGCCGGTCCGGCCGAAGCCGGTCTGGACCTCGTCGGCCACGAGCAGGATCCCTCGGTCCCGGCAATACTCCGCGAGACGGGGCAGGAACTCCGGGGCCGGGACGACGAACCCACCCTCGCCCTGGACCGGCTCGGCGATCACGCACGCCACGCTATCGGAGCCGACGTGCCGCTCGATCTCGTCGATGACGAGGTCGGCGCAGGACGGCCCGCACGACTCGGGCGGCTGGCCCGTGGCGCACCGGTACGGGTAGGAGAACGGCAGCCGGTACACCTCGGGGGCAAACGGGCCGAACCCGGCCTTGTACGGCATCACCTTCCCGGTCAACGTCATCCCCAGCAGCGTTCGGCCGTGGAAGGCGTGGTCGAAGGTGACCACGGCAGGCCTGCCGGTGAAGGACCGGGCCAGCTTCACCGCGTTCTCCACGGCCTCGGCTCCCGAGTTCACCAGCATCGTCTGCTTCTGGTGGTCCCCGAGCGTCAGCTCGTTGAGCCGCTCCGCCAGGGCGACATACGGCTCGTTCAGCGTCACGTGGAAGCACGTGTGCGTGTACGCCGAGGCCTGTTCGCGGATGGCCTCGACAACCGCCGGGTGGGCGTTCCCGACGTTCAGCACGGCCAGGCCGGCGCCGAAGTCGATGAGTCGGTTCCCGTCGACGTCCTCGACGATCGCCCCGGAGGCTCGCTCGACGAACACCGGCACGGTGTTGAACACGCCCTTCGGCACCGCGGCCTGGCGGCGGGCCATCAGCTCGCGCGACCTCGGCCCGGGGATGTCCGTGACCAGCCGTCGTTCCTGGGGGAGCTCCATGCGCTGAAGCCTAGTCTCCCGGACCGGCGCCGGCGCCGGTCTCGCGGGCGGTCGAAAGGCCCACCTGCGCTTTGTACGGTCCGTCCTAAGGGCGTCGCCGGGACCGGCCCCGCCGCCCCGCTTGTACGGAACGTACAATCCGGGCGTGACCGTTCGGATCGAGGAGATCCTGAGGATCCCCGGCCTGGCCCTGAAGCTCGCCGCAGGCCGGGCGGGCATCTCCCGGCCCATCCGCTGGGTCCACGTCAGCGAGCTCGAGGATCCCACGCCGTGGCTCCGGGGCGGCGAGCTCCTCCTGACGACGGGGATGGGGCTCGGGAAGACCCCGGCGCGCCAGCGGGCCTACGTCGAGCGGCTCGCCGCCGCGGGCCTCGCCGGCCTCGGCTTCGGCGTCGGGTTCTCCTACGCCAAGGTTCCGAAGGCGGTCGCCGACGCGGCCGATCGGCTCGAGTTCCCGACGTTCGAGGTGCCGTACCCGGTCCCGTTCATCGCGATCACCGAGGCCGTGTTCACCCGGATCGCCAGCGAGCAGGTCGAGGTCCTCCAGCGATCGATGGAGGCCCAGCATGCCCTCACCCGAGCGGTCCTCGAGGGCGCCGGGGTCCCCGGCGTCGTCTCCGCCCTGGCGGGGGCGATCGGCGGGTGGACCGTGGCGCTCGACCTGCACGGTCTCCCCCTGGCGAGCGCCCCCCGCTCGGCCGCCGGCCGGGCTCCGCGGCTGTGGGACGAGCTCCGGGACGCCCGTCACCAGGAGCTGGGGTACAGCGTCTCGATGGTGGATCGTGGTGACCACGTCTCGGTCCAGCCGGTGGGGCCCCGCGGCCGCGTGGAGGCGTTCCTGGCGATCGGGAAGCGCGAGGCGCTCACCCAGTTCGACCGGATCGTGGCCGGGCACGCCCTCTCGCTCCTGGCCATCGAGCTCGACAAGTCCAAGGCCGTGGCCGAGGCCGAGCGCCGGCTCCGCGGCGACTTCCTCGATGCCCTGGTCCGGGGCGGTCTGTCGGCCCGAGAGGCCACCCGGGGGCTCCGGCGGTTCGGGCTCGAGGCCGACGGCGAGGTGGAGGTCGTGGCCATGGAGTCCGACCGCCCCATCGAGGACCTGACCTGGGCCGTCGAGGACGTCCTCTCCCGGCGGGACGGCGGCTTCCTGACGGCACCCCGGGACGACGTCCTCTACGTCCTCCTCCGGCCGAACGGGGACGGGGCGGTGGAGGACCTTCGGAACGAGGTGGCCGCCAGGCTCGGGGTGGAGATCCTGGCCGGGGCCGGGAGCGCCGTGGCCCCCGCCGAGACCGGGCGGAGCCTGCGGGAGGCCCGCTACGCCCTCCAGGTCTGCCATGTCGAGGGCCGGTCGGTCGCCGACTTCCGGACGCTGGGGACCTACCGGTTGCTGCTGACCCTCCAGGAGCCGGACGCACTCCGCGCTTTCGCCGACTCGGTCCTGGCTTCCCTGGACCGATACGACGCGGAGCACGGCGGGGAGCTGATCCCCTCGCTCCGGGCGTTCCTCGAACACAACGCCCGGTGGGAGGCGGCCGCGGCCGAGCTGTTCGTTCACCGCCATACGCTCCGGTACCGGATGCGGAAGGTCGAGGAGCTCACCGGGCGGGACCTTTCCACGCCGCACGACCGTATGGAGTTCTGGCTGGCCATCCGGGCCCGGGACCTCCTGGC
>JBQGDK010000230.1:0-3376 GCA_052039025.1 Actinomycetota bacterium | reverse complement strand
GTCGGCAGGATCAGGACGGGACCGGGCCGGGCCCGCGCGAGCATCCACCGGTCCGCCTCCTCGGCCCACGGCGTGAACTCGCCGGACCCGAGCAGGGCCCACAGGCCCGCGCTCATGCGCAGAATCGTATGGGAGGCGATGCCGCCCAGGCACGAGTTCGCCCCGGGCCGCGGATCTGAGGCACGATACGCGGATGCGGATCGCGCTCGTGCTCGTCCTGGCGGTGGCCTGCGCCGGGAAGCCGGACGTCCCCGCCGAGGTGACCGGCCTGATCACCTCGATCGAGCGGAGCGACCGGGGGGCGCTCGCGGCGTTCACTGTCGAGGCCGACGGCGAACGCCACGTGGTCCGGATCGACCCCGGCCGCGACTACGGGTTCGACCTCGAGCATCTCGAGGAGCACCGGGTCGAACGCCTGCCGGTGCGGGTGATCCTCGAGGTTCGCGAGTTCGGGGTCTTCGCGGTGGAGATCGTCGACGCCTAGACCGGCAGCACGCCGTGCTTCCGCCACGGGCGCTCGATCCGCTTGTGCTCCGCCTCCTCGAGACCGCGGCAGATCGAGGCCCGGGTATCGGCTGGATCGATCAGGTCGTCGAGGAACGACCACCCCGCCGCGACGTACGCGTCGATCTGCGACCGCACCGTATCGACCAGCTGGTTCCGCATGGCGTCCCGCTGGTCCTCCGGAGCGGACTCGATCTGCTTGCGGAAGATGATGCTCACCGCCCCCTCCGGCCCCATGACCGAGATCTCGGCGGTCGGCCAACCCACGATCAGGTCCGGCTCGTAGGCCCGCCCGTTCATCACGTAGTACCCCGCGCCGTACCCCTTGCGGAGGACGATCGTGACCTTCGGCACGGTCGCCTCGGCCACCGCGAACAGCATCTTGGCGCCGTGCCGGATGATCCCCTGCTTCTCCACCGCGGACCCGACGAGGAACCCGGGGCAGTCCATGAGGAACACCAGCGGGATGTGGAACGCGTCGCAGAGCCACACGAACCGGGCGGCCTTGTCGGCGGCGTTCACGTCGAGGGCCCCGCCCAGGTGGATCGGCTGGTTGGCCACGACCCCCGCCGGTCGGCCCGCGAACCGGGCGAAGCCGGTCACGAGGTTCCTCGCCCACTCGGGCTTCATCGGGAAGAACGCCCCGTCGTCGACGATCTCCTCGATCACCCGGCGGACGTCGTAGGCCTGGCGCTGGTTCGCCGGGACCAGGTCGAGGAGGGCCTCGGCCCGACGCCCCGGCGGGTCGTCCGTGGGGATCACCGGCGGGCGGTCGAGGTTCGACGACGGGAAGAACGAGAGGTACTCGCGGACCGCCCGGAGGCACTCCGCGTCGTCCTCGACCTCCAGGTCGGCCACGCCGCTCACCTTGGTGTGAACCTCGGAGCCACCCATCTCCTCGGCGGTGACGTCCTCGCCCACGGCCGCCTTCACCAGCGCCGGGCCACCGAGCGCCATGTGCGAGGTGCCCTTCACCATCGGGACGAAGTCGGCGAGCCCGGGGATGTACGCGGTGCCGGCCGCTCCGGGCCCCATCATGGCGGCCACCTGCGGGATCACCCCGCTCATGTGCACCTGCTCGCGGAACAGGTCGCCGGTGCGGGCGAACATGGATCCCGTGGCTTCCTGGATCCGGGCGCCGGCGGAGTCGATCAGCCACACGAGGGGGATCCGCTCCCGGAGCGCCAGCTCGCGCATCCGGGTGGCCTTCAGCTCGCCGACCATGCCGATCGAGCCGGCCATCACGGTGAAGTCGTAGGCGATCACCGCGACCCGCCGGCCGTCGATCCGCCCGGTCCCGGTGACGCAGCCGTCGGCCGGAGTCACCTTGCCCTGCATCTGGGGTGAGGACGACTGGTGGTGGGCCAGGAGCCCGAGCTCGCCGAACGTGCCCGGGTCGAGCAGCACATCGAGTCGCTCGCGCACGGTGAGCTTCCCCTGCGACCGCTGGCGCTCGATCCGCTCGGGGCCGCCCATGCCGAGGGCTTCGTCCCTGCGCCGGCGGAGCTCCTCGACGTGCCCGCGGAGATCGGGGCCGGCGTACGTGTACGTGGGGCGGCGCTCGGACGGCGCCGGATCGGCCCGGTCGGCCATGACGATCGTCCTCCTCGGGGCCCTTCGCCGGGGACCGTCCCCCGATGCCTTCCCGGGCCCGCCGCCGGCAGTCTACGCCGGACGAGCTCCGGCCTGATGCTCGATGTCGGGACGACGATCCAGCGTGAGTCGCCCATGCCGGCAGGGGGGCCCTTGCCGGAGCTCAGACGGACGGACTAGCCTCCCGAGCGTGGCCGTGGCCCAGGTAGAGAGCGCCGCGAGCGAGGAGCAGGTTCGCGCCACGATCGAGCAGGCCCTCCGGTCGGAGGGTGGGACGACCGTGGAGAGCGGCCCCGGGATCCTCCAGATGGATCTGGGCGGGAGCGTGGGCGCCGCCTACCTCGCCGGCGGGTTCCGCGGCAAGATGAAGATGCCGATGCGGCTCGTGGTCACCACGGCCGGGGGGAGCGGCGGCACCGGCGTCACCGTCGAGGTGCGCGGCCGGGGCACCGGCCGCGGCGCCATGTCGGGCGGGTTGCTCGGCGCGTCGAAGCAGCGGAAGGCCGAGGAGATCTGGCTGACCACGGCCGTCAACGCCGTGCCGAACCGGATCGAGCCGGTCCCGCCCGCGCCGCCCCCGCCCTAGCCGAACCGCCACCGTGTCGCGGTGGTGGGGAAGTCCTTCTCCAGCCACCCCAGCACCGCGTGGGGACGGACCCGGTAGACGAGCCCGATCGGATGGTCGAGGTCGAGGGGGATCCCGTACTTCTCCTCGTACGCCCGTGCGAACGGCTCGAGGGCCGCGCGGTCGGTGACCTCCTCGGCGTGGCCCTCGACGATCACGACCTCGTCGCCGCTCTCCAGGTGGACCACGATCCCCGGCCGGCCCGTGATGTTGCGAGCCTTCCGCGAGGCCGCGTCGCTGCTGAACCACACCGCCCCGTGGAGCCACAGTCCCCACACCGGCATCGCGTGCGGCCCCCCGCCCCGGTCGGCGCTCACGATCCAGTAGTTCCGGGAGGCCACCAGCCGCTCCTCGGCCCACGACCACGGGAGCAACCCCTCGTCCCCCAAGGCGATCCCGTAGCCATGCGGCATCGACGGACGGGACCGCCTCGGCTGGCTCACCGGCCCCCCCACCGCGGGGGCCGCTTCTCCAGGAACGCCGAGACGCCCTCCGCCAGGTCCTCGGCCCCGAGGTTCTCCGCCAGGGCCTCCTTGAGGTGATCGACGGCCCGCCCGAACGGGAGATCCTCGGCCCCGAGGAACGAGCGCTTCCCGAGCCGGAGGACGTGGGCGCTCTTGGAGGCCACCACGTCGACGAGCTCCCCCACGGCGT
>JBQGDK010000229.1:0-2966 GCA_052039025.1 Actinomycetota bacterium | reverse complement strand
GCCTAGTCCGAGTCGGCGATCTCCTCGGCCTTGTCCTTCAGCTTCCGGAAGTCTCTGCGGGGGCGACCCTCCGGGAGGAGCGAGTCGGTCGAGGTGAACCCCCAGCCGCTGAACCGGACCCCCACCCGCCCGTACCGCCGCCGGAGCTCTCCGCCGCACCGAGGGCACGGCCCCGGCGGGCCCGAACCCATCCGCTGGACCTCCTCGAGCTCGTGGCCGCATGCCCGGCAGCGATATTCGTAGATCGGCACGCTCACCTCGTTTCCACAGTGTGGAAAACCATGGGGAGAATTACACCCCTGTGATCAGCGCCACTGCGTGGCCAGGCCGAAGCCGAGGGCGATGGCTCCCAGCCCGCCCCACAGGTACAGGTTCCGGGGGGCTCCGGGGAGGACCTGCTCGATCCCGAGGTAGTTCAGCACGATCACGGCCAGCCCCCCGATCAGGACGGCCAGGATCGTGACCCCGAGCCAGGTGGGGCTGGGCTTCGGTTTCTTCTTCGGGGGCGGTTGGTACCGCCGGCGCTTCGACTTCGATCTGGGCATCTTCGGGGCACCTATGATAGCCGCATGCAGGCGCCTTCCCCGCGCATCACGATCGCGGTGGCGGCCGCCGTGCTGGGCTTCCTGGCGGTCGTGGCCGCCCGGCAGCCGCCGCTGGCCACCCGGGAGATCCGGCGCCTCGAGCTCGCCGACCTGATCCGGGCCGAGGACACCCGGGTTCGGCGGATCCGCGCCGAGATCCGCACGCTCCAATCGGAGATGGCGAGCCTGGACACGTTGGGCGCCGAGGTGCAGGCGCTTCGGTCCGAGGCGCGAGACGTGGCGCGGGGGGCCGGGGCGGCTCCCATCGAGGGGGCGGGCGTGATCGTCACCCTCGACGACTCCTCGGCCCGCCGATCGCCGACCGGCGACCCGAACGATCTCATCGTGCACGAGCGGGACATCCAGACGGTGGTGAACGCCCTGTGGGCGGCCGGGGCGGAGGCCGTCGGCGTGAACGGTGAGCGTCTCACCGCGACCTCGGCGGTCCGGTGCGCGGGGAACACGCTCCTGTTGCACGGCGCCCTCCACAGCCCGCCCTACCGGATCGCCGCGGTCGGGGACCCCGAGGCCCTGGCGGCCGACCTGCCCGACCAGCCCGGGATGGGCCGGCTCTCCGAGGCCGTCGACGCCTTCGGCCTGGGGCTGGACGTCGACGCTGGAACCGTGCGGCTGGCCGGCGGGCCGCCGCCGCGCTCGCTCGAGGCGGCCGTGCCGGGGGGAGCGACGGGATGATCGGCTGGTTGCGGCGTTTCCAGCCCCGGAACCCCGTTCTGGCCGTCCTCTACTGGATGGCGGCCACGCTGGTCGCCCTGGCCGTGCTCTTCGTGCTGTTCTACTGGCTCGACAACTACCTGCCGGGCCAGGGGATGTTCTAGCTAGGAACCCCGCTCGCAGGACGGGCGCACCAGATCCTTCCCCGGCCCGCCCGGGCAGCGGTCGCGTCCCGAGCCCCCGTGCAGCCGGTCCCTCCCTGGGCCTCCTTTCAGCCGGTCGGGCCCCCCGCCGCCGCGGAGGCGATCGTTCCCACCCTCACCGAGGACCAGGTCCTCGCCGGTCCCGGCGTTGACGCGGTCGTTCCCGGCTCCCGCCAGGACGATGTCCTTCCCCCCGAGCGTGCGAAGGACGTCGTTGCCGTCCAGGCCGCACACCACATCGTCCCGGGGGGTTCCGGCGAGCACGTCGTCGAAGAGCGTCCCGATCACGTGCGGCCCGACCGTCGACTCGAACCCCGGGCACCTGGGCTGCCAGTCGGCCTGGCCGTCGTGCGCACCGTTGAACGTGAGCTGCGTCTCGTTCGAGCCGTCCGCGTTCATCAGGAAGATCTCGTCGTCTCCGTCCCGGCCGCTTCGGAAGACGACGAACCGACCGTCGGGCGAGTAGGCCGGCTGCTTGTCCGATGCCAGAGCCTCGGTCAGCTGGAGCCTGTTGGAGGCGTCCGCGTTCATGACGTAGATGTCGTCGTTCCCATCGTCGTTCACGTCGGTCCGGTAGACGATCTTCGTCGCGTCGGGCGACCAGTCGGATTGGCCGCTGTTGAGGCCGTCGTTCGTCAGGTTGACCTGGCCGGATCCGTCCGCGCTCATCACCCAGATGTCGCGGGTCGTGCCGCCGGCGCTGCGGCGCCACATGATCCTGGTCCCGTCGGGAGACCATTCCGGTTGGTCGTCGCTGGTCGGGTTGTTCGTCAGCGGAGACGGGCCCGAGCCGTCCGCGTTCATCACGAAGATCTCCACGTCGGAGCCGTCGTGGCCCGCGAAGACGATGGCGGTCCCGGACGGCGCCCAGGTCGGATCGAACGCGCTCGAGAGGGCTCCGGTGGTGAGGTTCACCCGGCCCGAGCCGTCCGCGTTCATGACGAAGATGTCGAAGTTGTCTGAGAACACGATCCGCGAGCCGTCTGGGGACCAATCGGGATCGCGCTCGTTGATCATCGGGGTGTTCGTGATGTTCGTCTGCCCGGAGCCGTCGGACGCCATGACGTAGATCTCGTGATTGCCGTCTCGCTGGCTCTGGAACACGATCACACCGTTCCCGCCTGCCCACGACGCGGAGGCCGGCGCACCGGCGATGAGCATCGCGGCCGACACCAGCACGGCCAGGGCGATGCCGAAAGAACGCTTCACGGGGCCCCCTTTCCCTCGGACCTGGGGGAGGAGTCTACGCGACCGGGATGAGGTGGAGCGTGGCCTCGGCCGCGGCCTCCACGGCGGCCCGGGAGAATGGCATCGGGTGGTGCTCACCCCGGGCCCACAGCTCGAGGAGGTCGGCGAAGTGGGGGCTGGCCGGATGGCCGGACTGCCCCACGGTGTGCGTCCCCACCGACGCGTCCCAGTCGGACGGATCGAGGATCCCGCGCCACGACGGCACCACGGCGGCCTCGTACGACCCGCCCGGCTCGAACATCCCCTGGCTGACCGTCTG
>JBQGDK010000228.1:0-4645 GCA_052039025.1 Actinomycetota bacterium | reverse complement strand
CCACCGAACCCTCGGGCAGGGCCATCACCGGGTTGAGGTCCATCTCGGCCACCGCGGGGTGATCCTCGACCAGGGCGCCCACCCGGAGCAGGAGCTCCTCGAGCGCGGCGATGTCGGCCCGGGGGCCGCCCCGGTACCCCCGGAGCAGCGGGTAGGTTGCCAGGCTCCGAAGCATCTCGGCGGCGTCCCGGTCGGTCAGCGGGGTGATCCGGACCGAGACGTCGCGGAGGAGCTCCACCGCGGTCCCGCCGGCCCCGCAGGCCACCACCGGACCGAACACCCGGTCGTGGACCACGCCGACCAGCATCTCCACCCCGGCGGCCACCATCCCCTGGACCAGGAACCGCTCGGGCTCGTGGCCGGCCGCCCGGACGGCCTCGGTCATGGCCCGGGCGTCCCGGGCGGCCAGATCGGGAGGAACGTCCAGCCGAACCGCCCCGGCCTCGGTCTTGTGGACCAGGCCGGGGGCCACGGCCTTCAGGGCCACCGGCCCGCCGAGCTCCTCCGCGGCCGGCCCCACGGCCTCGGCGTCCTCGACCAGACGGAACGGCGCCAGCGGGATCCCGTAGCAGTCGAGGAGCGCCGCGGCCTCCTCCGGGTCCAGCCACCGCTCGCCGCCCTCCAGGGCCCTGGCCACGATCCCCGCGGCCTCGTCCCGGCGGACCTCGGGGAAGGTTCGGACCGTGCCCTCCAGCGTCCGCCGCCACGTCCCGTACTCGGCGGCCCGGGCCAGGGCCCGGGCGGCATCCTCGGGGAACGCGTAGGAGGGGATCCCCCGGAGCGCAGGGGGGAGCCCGGTGGACTGCATGAACACCGTGAGGAGGCTGATCCCGAACCCGGCCCGGTCGGCGGCCTCGCGGATCGCCGCGGCCACGTCCTCCGGCCGGGTGACCAGCGGGGGGATGAAGATCACCACGACGGCGTCGACGGCCCCCGAGCCGGCCACGACGTCGATGGCCCGGCCGTAGCTCTCGGCCGAAGCCGAGGCGATCATGTCGACGGGATTCGTCGTCGAGGCCTCGGGGGGGAGGAACGACCGGAGCTCGGCCTGGACCTCGTCGGGGAGCGCGACCACCTCGAGTCCCTCGGCCTCGCAGGCGTCCGCGCACAGGATCCCCGGGCCCCCCGCGTTCGTGATCACGGCCACGCGTTTCCCCGCCGGGGGGTGCTGGTTCGCCAGCAGCGACGCCACGTCGAACAGCTCGCCGAGGGTGTCGGTGCGGATCACCCCGGTCTGCCGGAACAGCGCGTCCACGGTGACGTCGGACGCCGCCAGCATCGCCCCGGTGTGCGACGAGGTGGCCCGGGCCCCGGCCGCCGACCGCCCGCTCTTCACCGCGATCACCGGCTTCGATCGGGCCACCCGGCGGACGATGCGCGCGAACTTCCGGGGGTTGCCGAACGACTCCAGGTACAACAGGAGGAGGTCGGTGCCCTCGTCGGCCTCCCAGTAGCGGATCTGGTCGTTGCCGGAGAGGTCGGCCTTGTTGCCGACCGAGACGAACGAGGACAGCCCCAGGCCGAGCGCGCCGGCGTGATCGATCACGGCCAGGCCGAGCGCGCCGCTCTGGGACAGGAAGCCGACCCGCCCCGCCGGGGGCATCGCCGGGGCGAACGTGGCGTTCAGCCCGGTCGCGGTGTTCAGCACCCCCATGCAGTTCGGGCCGACCAGCCGCATCCCGAACTCGCGGCAGACCTCGACCAGGGCGTGCTGGCGCTTCGAACCCTCCTCGCCCGTCTCGGCGAACCCCGCGGAGATCACCACCAGCGCCCGGACCCCGGCCCGGCCGCACTCCTTGGCCACCTCGATCACGGCCCCGGCCGGGACCACGATCACCGCCACGTCGACCGGGCCGGGCACCTCGCTCACCGACGGGTAGGCCGCCACCGACTGCACCACCTCGGCGGTGGGGTTCACCGGGAACACGGGGCCGGCGAAGCCCCCCGTGAGGAGGTTGTGGAACACCTCGCCGCCGATCGTGCCCCGAGACCGGGAGGCCCCGATGACCGCCACCGATCGCGGCGACAGGATCGTCCGCATGGCCGCCACCGCGGCGATCCCCTCGCGCTCCTCGAACCGCTCCAGGGCCTCGGGCGTCAGGGAGGCCGGGAACTCGACCCGGATCTGGCCGGGCTCCGAGCGCATCCGGACCGGGAAGCCGCTCTCCCGGAACACCTCGATCATCCGGTGGTTCTCCGGGAGGACCTCGGCCTCGAACACCGCCACGTCACGCTCGACGGCGGCCTCGGCCAGGTGCCCCAGCAGGATCGTTCCGAGCCCGCGCCCCCGGTACTCGTCCGCGACCGCGAAGGCCACCTCGGCCCGGTCGGCCTCGATCCGAAGGTAGGCCCCGTGCCCGACCACGTCCGGGCCGACCGTGGCCACGAGCGCGTAGCGGTCGTGGTAGTCGACGTCGACGGCGCGATCGGCCATCCTCGGGAGGTCCACCATCGAGGTGAAGAACCGGAGCCACCTGGCCTCCTCCGACAGGCCCTCGAAGAACCGGAGGACGGCGTCGCGATCCTCGGGGCGGGCCGGCCGGATGTGAACGGTCGAGCCGTCGCGGAGGACCACATCGGCCTCGTGGTGAGCGGGGTAGGCGGCCGCCGGGCGGGTCACCGGGCCGGTACCTCCGGCCGCCACCGCTCGACCAGCCACATCAGGCCGACCGGGACCACGGCGCCGACGACGACCAACCCCCACTCCCGCACGTCGAGCGGCGCCGTGTCGAAGATCGGGCGGGCCGGCGGGAACAGGACCACGAAGGCCTGGAGCGCCAGACCGCCCAGCACGGCCCACACGAGCCACGGGTTCGCCCGCCGGGTGGGGAGCCTGGCCACGAACGCGTACAGGAGGTGGGTCGCCACCAGGACCGTGAACATCACCGCCCGGCCGTGGATCCACGACTCGTCCCAGGCGAACCGCACGATGGCCAGGGCCGCGATGGCCGAGGCGCCCATCAGGACACCCCGGACGCCGAGCCGGGCCAGGCGCGAGGCCCGCAGGAGCCGCTGGTTCCGCGGCCGGGGCGGCCGCCGCATCAGGCCCGGCTCCACCGGGTCGACCCCCAGGGCCAGGGCCGGCAGCCCGTCGGTCAACAGGTTCACCCACAGCAGCTGGAGCGGCAGGAGCGGGACGCCGAGCGCGGGGAACAGCAGGAGGCTCCCAACGACGACCACGATCTCGGACAGGTTGCCTCCCACGAGGTAATCGACGACCTTCCGGATGTTGTCGTAGATCCCTCGGCCCTCGCGCACGGCCGTGACGATCGTGGCCAGGTTGTCGTCGGCGACGACGAGATCGGCGGCCTCGCGGGCCACGTCGCTCCCGGTCCGACCCATCGCCACCCCGATCTCGGCCCGCCGGAGCGCGGGGGCGTCGTTGACGCCGTCGCCGGTGACCGCGACCACGTCTCCCCGCCGCCGGGCCGCCTCGACGAGGTCGAGCTTCTGGTCCGGGTCGACCCGGGCGTACACGGGGACGGCGGCGGGGTCCTCGTCGATCCCCGACCGCCGCAGCTCCCGCCCGGTCACCACGCGGTCCTCGGGCCCGGCCAGGCCGACGTCGCGGGCCACGGCAGCGGCGGTCCCGGCGTGGTCGCCGGTCACCATCACCAGGCGGATGCCCGCCGAGCGGGCCTCCTCGACCGCGGCCGCGGCCTCGGCCCGCACGGGGTCTCGCAGGGCCAGCACGCCGATCAGCAGGAGCCCCTCCTCGGCCGCCTCGAGGTCCTCCGGCGGCTCCTGGAGGGCCCGGCCGGCCACGGCCAGCATCCTCATCCCCGCGCCGGCCAGCCGCTGCTCGAGCTCGCCGAGCGACCGGCGGTCGTCCTCGGTGAGGTCGGACTCCTCCCCCGAGGGGCCCAGCCACCGAGCGGTGGCGGGAACCACGGCCTCGGGAGCCCCCTTGACCAGGAGCAGCACGCCCTGGGGGGACCCGTGGAGCGTGGTCATCCGGCGCCGGGCCGACTCGAACGGCTCCTCGGCCAGCCGCGGGAAGGCCCGCCGCACCTCCTCGGCCCGGCCCTCGTCGAACGCCTCCAGCAGCGCCACGTCGATGGGGTCGCCCGCGCCGGGGAGCGCGTCGTTGCAGAGGATCGCCGCCTGACCGATCCGCTCCCGCACCTCATCGTCGATCTCGTCTAGCGGCACCGCGCCCTTGCCTGGGATCACGAGCGACTCGACCCGCAGCCGGTTCTGGGTGAGCGTGCCGGTCTTGTCGGTGAGGATCACCGTCGTCGATCCGAGCGTCTCCACCGCGGCGAGCCGCCGGACGATGGCCCGGTGCGACGCCATCCGGCGGACCCCCAGGGCCAGGGCCACCGTCACCACCGTGGCCAGGCCCTCGGGCACGGCGGCCACCGCCAGGGCCACGGAGGCCAGGAAGGCCCGCTCAAGGCTCTCCGCGCCGGTGCCGGTGCGGACGAGCGTGAGGCCGAACACCAGCACGGCCACCACCGTGGCGATCGCGCCGAGCCGGGCGGTCAGCGCGCCCAGCTCGATCTGCAGGGGCGTCCGCGGCTGCGGCGCGTGGAGCCGCTCGGCGATGGCCCCCATGGCCGTCCTCTGCCCGGTGGCCACGACGAGCCCCCTGGCCGTGCCCCTGGTCACCAGGGTCCCCGAGAAGGCTCGACCCGTCCGCTCG
>JBQGDK010000227.1:0-1889 GCA_052039025.1 Actinomycetota bacterium | reverse complement strand
TCCGGGTCAACGGCGAAGACCCTGGCCGCAACTTCCTGCCCACACCCGGTCCGGTCACCGTGTTCCGGCCACCCGGCGGGCCGGGGGTCCGGCTGGACGCCGGCGTCGAGCCGGGCAGCGTCATCGGCCAGAGCTTCGACTCCCTGCTGGCCAAGCTGGTCGTGACCGGCGCGAACCGCACCCAGGCGCTGGAACGGGCCCGCCGCGCGCTGGCCGAGTTCGAGGTCGAGGGGCTGGCCACCGTACTGCCCTTCCACCGCGCGGTCGCCGCCGACCCGGCGTTCGCGCCTCAGGACCCCGACGAGCCCTTCACCGTCCACACCCGCTGGATCGAGACCGAGTGGGCCGGTGGGATCGAGCCGTACGACGCTGCTGCATCCGAGACCGGTGACGCGGGTGAGCGGGAACGCATCACCGTCGAGGTGGGCGGCAAGCGGCTGGAGGTCGTCCTCCCGGCGGGCCTTGGAGCCGCGACGAGTGGTGCGGTCAAGGCCGGCCGCAAGCCCGCCCGCCGGTCGGGGGGCCGGGCGGGGACGGCCACCGCCGGGGGCGACTCCCTCACCTCCCCCATGCAGGGCACGATCGTCAAGGTCGCCGTGACGGACGGCCAGGAGGTCCAGCCGGGTGATCTCGTCGTCGTCCTCGAGGCGATGAAGATGGAACAGCCGATCGCCGCCCACAAGGCGGGGACCGTCTCGGGCCTGACGGCCGAGGTGGGCGCCACGGTGTCCAGCGGCGCGGTCCTCTGCGAGATCACCGACTGACCGTCGCGATGGCACGCCGGACAGCGGGGACTCCGGAGCCCGCGGCCGACCCGTACGGCGAGGCCGGGCGTGCACTGGCCGACGGCGAGGACCACCTGTACGTCTCCTCGGCCGCCGTCGAGGAGCTGGCCGGGCTCGCCCCGACCGCCCAGCAGGTGGAAGATCTCCGGCGGCAGCTCGAGGCAACCTCCGTCGACGTGTATGTGGCCGTGCTCCCGGCCGCCGCGGGACAGGCCGAGGGCGCCCCGCCCCAGCTGCTCTACGAGGCCACCGGGGTCCCCGGCACCTACCTGGTGGTGGTCGCCGACGGCCGCTTCGACGCGGGGTCGACCGACTTCGCCGGCAGTACGGTGGACGCGCTCGCCGCCGAGGCCTACGGCGACTCCGGCGGGGACCTCGGGACCTTCCTCGCAGGCTTCGTCACCCGGATGGACGACCTCGGGGGTGGGAACGACGAGGAGGGCCCCGGCGGGCTGCCCGTCGACGCGAGGACGGTCGGCCTGGGAGCCGGCGCGCTCGCGCTCCTGCTCCTCGGCAGCGTCGTGGTCTGGCGGCGAAACCGGCGGCGGACCGAGCGCGCCCAGGTCGGCCTGGTCATGCCCGTCGTCGTCGCGGACCTCACGGCGTACGAGGAGGAGCTCGTCGCGCTGGACGGCCGCCAGGCTGTGACGCGGGACCAGCCGGCCGCGGCCAGCCTGACCAGGGCCGAACGCGCCCTCGACCGGGCCCGGTCCACACTCGACCGGGTGGAGCACCCCGACGAGATGCACGAGGTGACCTCCGCCCTGGCCGAGGGGGGCTGGTACCTCGCCGTCACCCGGGCCCGGCTCGACGGCGACGAGCAGCCGCACCGGCGCCCACCCTGCTTCTTCGACCCGCGGCACGGACCGTCCGTGACCATGGTGGCGTGGACGCCGCGTGGCGACGGCCTGCGCCTGGTGCCGGCGTGCGCCGAGGACGCCGCGCTGGACGGGGAGGGCATCACCCCACCCGTACGGGCGGTGCCGATCGGTCGCGGACTGCTGCGGCCCTTCCACGAGGCGGGGCGGGCGTACGGGGGGTGGTTCGCCGGCTACCACGGTGCGGAGACGCCCGGCCTCCTCGCCGGGACCCCGCTGGGGGCCG
>JBQGDK010000226.1:0-6241 GCA_052039025.1 Actinomycetota bacterium | reverse complement strand
CGCTTCGCCGCGACGTAGTGGCCGAGCTCGTGGACGAGGATCATCAGGAGAACGCCGACGACGAAGAGAAGGATGCCGACGGCGGCGGAGCTCAACGAGACTCGATCAGCTCGGCGGCCCGCCGGCGAGCCCACGCGTCGGCCCGCTCCAGGGTCACCAGCGACACGACCTTCGCCGGCTCGTGCTCATCCACGACCCGGGAGGCCACCTCGGGGATCTCCGTGAGCGGGATCCGGTCATCGAGGAACGCCGAGACGGCGACCTCGTTCGCCGCGCTCATCACGGCCGGGAAGGTGGCCCCGAGACGCCCGGCCCGGTAGGCCAGGTCCACGGCCGGGAAGGCCTCACGGTCGAGCGGCTCGAACGTCAGCGACCCCACTTGCCCGAGGTCCAGGGGCCGGATGCCGGATCGGAGCCGGTCGGGAGAAGCCAGCGCCAGCTGGATCGGCAGGCGCATGTCGGGGGCGGCCACCTGCGCGATCAGACTGCCGTCGAGGAACTCGGCGATGCCGTGGACCAGCGACTCGGGGTGCACCACCACCCCGATCCGCTCGTAGTCGAGGCCGAACAGATAGTGCGCCTCGATCACCTCGAATCCCTTGTTCATCAGGGTGGCGGAGTCGATCGTGATCTTGGGACCCATCTTCCAGGTCGGGTGGGCCAGGGCCTCCTTCACCGACGCACGGGCCAGCTCGCCCCGCTTCCACCCGCGGAACGGTCCCCCGGAGGCCGTGATCGTCACCCGCCGCAGGTCCTCCCGACGCTCGCCTCGCAGGCACTGCGCCAGCGCGGCGTGCTCGGAATCCACCGGCACCAGCCGGTCCGGCTCGCCCTTCACCAGATCCATCACCAGGTCGCCGCCGACGATCAGGCTCTCCTTGTTCGCCAGGGCGAGCATCTTCCCCGACTGGAGCGTGGCCAACGTCGGCCCCAGGCCGACCCCTCCCACCATCGCGTTCACCACCATGTCCGCGTCGGAGTCCCGAGCCAAACGCTCGGCCGCATCCGCTCCGGCGATCACCTCGACCCGGCGGAGGCCCGACAGGGCTTCCTGCAGGTCCGCCGCGGCCCGCTCGTCGGTGACAGCGACTACCGGCGGCAGGAACTCGCGGATCTGGCCCACCAGGAGCTCGTGGCTCTGGGCGGCGGCCAGCCCGACGACCTCGAACCGGTCCGTGTTCCGACGGACCACGTCGAGGGCCTGAGTCCCGATGGACCCCGTCGAGCCGAGGATCACGAGCCGACGCATCGCTCTCCAATGTACCCGCTCCCCCCGTGAATATCAGGGGCCGGGTCGGGTCACAAAGCGAGCAGGAGGAAGTAGTAGGCCGCCGGCGCGGTGAACAGGATCGCGTCGATCCGATCGAGGATCCCTCCGTGGCCCGGGAGGATCGTCCCCATGTCCTTGACCCCGAGGTCTCGCTTCAGGGCCGACTCCACCAGATCGCCGATCGGCGCCACCAACGCGATCACCAGGGCCAGGCCGACCGCCCGGGAGCTGTTGAAGGGGTCGATGGCCGGCACGATGGCCAGCGCCACGATCAGGATCACCAGGGTGGCTCCGATCGCCCCCTCCCAGGACTTGTTCGGGGAGACCGTGGGTGACAGCGGACGGTTGCCCCACAGCGTCCCCACCGCATATGCGCTGACGTCGTAGAGGACGGTGAGCCCCACCACGACGAGGAACGCGTTCGTGCCCACGTCGCCGGGGAGGCCCAGGAGGAGGAGCGCGAACGAGGCCAGGAACGGGACGTACACCGTGCCGAGGATCGTCACGCCCGCGTTCACGGTCGTGCTCCGGCGGTGCTCAGCGGGCGCCGCCATGTACCAGAGCACCGTCAGCCCCATGGCCAGGGCCAGGCCGAACGGGGCGGCTGCGGCCCCGTGCAGGTACGAGCCCGCCAGGATGAACGCGCCGCAGACCAGGCCGAGCAGGGTGGCCGGCTGGAGCCGGCGCGATCGCATCACCGCGTACAGCTCGGCCTGACCGAGCAGGACCACGGCCCCGGCGAACCACGCGAACGCGCCCTTGCCGATCAGGAGCAGCGCCAGCACGGCGAGCGCCAGCAGCCCGCCGCTGGCGAACGCCGCCAGCAGGTTGCGGCCGCCCGGTGGAGCGGCGGCCGGCTCCTCGATCACGTCGGCGCCCTCCTGCCAGCTCGGGACGTGAGCCGGCGGAGCGGTGGGCGCGATCGTCACGGTCTCGGTCTCCGGCTCCTCCTCGTCCTCCAGATCGGCCAGGAGGTCGCGCTCGACCGCGCCCGGCGAGCCACGGACCCCCGAGGCGAAGTGCTCGGCCGCCGCCTCGACGGCCTCCTCGTCCGGAGCCCCGTGGATGACCGAGGGCTCCTCGGTCTCCTGGATCACGACCGGCTCCGCCGGCTCTTCTTCCTCCTCCTCGAACAGGTCCTCGACCGAGACCTCCTCGGGAAGGACCGGCGCCTCGGCGCCCTCCGCGTCCTCGTCGGGCGCGGGGAGGTCGGCGTACGCGGCGGGCGCGGTCCGGAGGTCCTCGACGCTCAGCGGCCCCTCCTCTCCGGGCTCCTCCGCCGAGATCTCCCCGGACTCCGGCTCCCCCTCGAGCTCCTCCAGGGCCTCGCGCTCGGCGCCCCGCTCCTCGGGCTCCGCTTCCGACTCGGCCCGCTCCTCCTCCTCCGGCCGAGCGGGCTCGCCCGCGGCCAGGAGCTCGTCGGCATCGGGCACGTCGATCGCCACCTCCCAGTCCTCGAGCGCGGCCCCTTCCTCGGGCACGCCCTCGGCCTCGGGCGGGGGCGCCACGTCGCGGACGTCGCCCTCTTCGGCCCACCCCGACTCCTCGAGCGGGGCGAAGAAGTCGTCGAGGTCCTCGAACAGATCCTCATCGCGCCGCTCGCGCTCTTCCGGCGGCTGACCCATCAGCGACGCTCCCTGCGCTCGCGCACTCGCCTAGACCTCCATCAGCTCCTGCTCCTTGTGGGTCAGGAGCTCGTCGATCCTCGCGGTGTGCTGATCCGTGAGCTTCTGCAGCTCCTTCTCCGCCCGGTTCAGGTCGTCCTCGGAGATCTCCCCGTCCTTCTTCAGCCGCTCCAGCTCCTCTTTGGCATGCCGACGGACGTTCCGCACGGCCACCCGCCCCTCCTCGGCGCGTCCGTGGACGACCCTGATCAGGTCCTTGCGGCGCTCCTCGGTGAGCTGGGGGAACGACAGCCGGATGACCTGTCCGTCGTTCGAGGGGCTGAGGCCGAGGTCCGACTGCATGATGGCCTTCTCCATCGCCGACATGGCGTTGCGGTCGTACGGCTGGATGACCAGGAGCCGTGGCTCGGGGACGGAGAACGAGGCGAGCTGGTTCATCGGCGTGGGTGTGCCGTAGTAGTCCACCACCACTCGGTTGAGGATGGCCGGCGTGGCCCGTCCGGTTCGGACGCCGGCGAACTCCTCCCGGGTGACCTCGACGGCGCGATCCATCTTGTGCCCGGCCTCCTTCAGCGTGGTCTCCGCGGTCATGCTCTCTCCCCCGAATGGACCAGCGTGCCGATCCGCTCGCCGAGCACGGCGCGGCGGATGTTGCCCTCCTCGCGGAAGTTGAACACGATGATCGGTAGGCCGTTGTCCATGCACAACGAGATGGCCGTGGCGTCCATGACCTGGAGCCCTCGCTTCAGGACCTCGATGTACTCGAGGTCCTCGAACTTCCTGGCACCCGGGTGGGCGTTGGGGTCGGCGTCGTAGACACCGTCCACGCCGGTCCCCTTGAGGATGGCCTCGGCGTGGATCTCCAGCGCGATCTGGGCCGCCGTCGTGTCGGTCGAGAAGAAGGGACGCCCCAGACCGGCCGCGAAGATCACCACCCGTCCCTTCTCCAGGTGTCGCATGGCCTTCCGTGGGATGTACGGCTCGGCGATCTGGGCCATCGAGATGGCCGTCTGCACCCTGGTTACCACCCCGATGCGCTCGAGCGCGTCCTGGAGCACCAGGGCGTTCATCACGGTGGCCAGCATCCCGACGTAGTCGGCGCGAGCCCGGTCCATGCGGGGCGCGTCCCGGCCCCGGAAGATATTGCCGCCGCCCACCACGACGGCCGGCTGCACCTCGAGGCTGAGGACGTCGGCGAGCTGGCGGGCCAGGAGCTCGACCGACGCCTCGGAGATCCCGAAGTCGCCTCCGGGAGGGGCGAAGGCGTCCCCCGACAGCTTCAGGAGGACACGTCGGTACGACGGGCGAGCTGCCTCGGCCCGCAGGGCCCTGGGTTCCGCGGCTTCCCCGGTCGCCGCCACTCGATCACCCCCCGCCGCGAGCGAACCGGACGAACCGCCGGACCTGCACGTTCTCCCCGACCGACGCCGCGAGCTTCGTCACGACCGCTCCGACGGTGGTCTTCCCGTCCATGTCCCGGAAGAACGGCTGCTCGAGGAGGCAGCGCTCCTTGAAGAACGCCTCCAGCTTCCCCTCGACGATCCTCGGGATCATGGTGTCGGGCTTCCCCTCCTCGCGGGCCTGAGCCTCGAAGATCTTCCGCTCCTGGGCCAGGATCTCCTCCGGAACATCGTCCCTCGAGACCCACTCGGGATCGCGCGCCGCCACCTGCATGGCGAGGTCCCGGACGACGGCTCGGAACTCCTTCGTGTTCGCCACGAAGTCGGACTCGCAGTTCACCTCGATCATCGCGCCGATCCGGCCCTGGCCGTGGATGTACGCGTCGACCACGCCCTCCGACGCCTCCCGGCCGGCCCGCTTGGCGGCGGCGGCCTGGCCGCGCTCTCGAAGGAGCTCGACGGCCCGGTCCATGTCGCCGTCCGTGTCCTGGAGGGCGCGCTTGCAGTCCATCATCGGGGCCCCGGTCAGGTCCCGGAGGCGCTTGACCTGCTCGGCCGTGACGGTCACGTTGCCGCCGATTCTGACACACCGCCCCCGCTCGACGGCCCATCCGGGGAGGCGGCCTCGCCGGCGGGGCCACCCCCCTCGACCTCGGCCTCCGGCGCGATCTCCGGCTCGGCGTCCCCGGGCTCGAGGGGCGCGGGCGGTTCCGGCTCGACCGGCTCGGCGATCCCCGTGCGTTCCGCGAGGTCCCGGCCAGCCAGGCCCTGTCCCTCGCGGATGGCATCGGCGATCACCGAGGTCACCAGGCTGATCGAGCGGATCGCGTCGTCGTTCCCGGGGATCACGTAGTCGACCTCGTCCGGGTCGCAGTTCGTGTCCACGATGGCCACGACCGGGATGCCGAGCTTGTTCGCCTCGGTGACCGCGATGTGTTCCTTCTTCGTGTCGATGACGTAGATCGCCGCGGGAAGCCGCTCCAGGTCCTGGACGCCCCCGAGGTTGCGCTCGAGCTTCTCCTTCTCCCTCCGCAGCTTCAGGACCTCCTTCTTCGGCAGGAAGTCGAAGGCCCCCGAGCGCTCCATCTCGCGGAGCTCCACGAGACGCCGGAGGCGGCGGAACATCGTCTGGAAGTTCGTCAGCATGCCGCCGAGCCAGCGCGTGTTCACGTAGGGCATGCCGACCCGCGAGGCGTGCTCCGCCACCACGTCCTGGGCCTGCTTCTTCGTGCCGACGAACAGGACGGTGCCGCCGCCCCGGGCCACGTCGCGAACGAACCCGTACGCCCGCTCGAGGCCCTGGAGCGTCTGCTCGAGGTCGACGATGTAGATGCCGCTGCGCTCGCCGTAGATGAACCGGCGCATCTTGGGATTCCAGCGGCGGGTCTGATGCCCGAAGTGGACGCCGGCCTCCAACAGCTGCCGGCGGGTGGTGACCGACATGTGGTTCCTCCTCCCGGTTGTCCCTCCGCCCGGGTCCTCCCCGTCCCGTCCCCGCGAGGCGGGACCGGTGGGACGGGTCGCCGGGCGTGCGTGCTCGGCCCTCGCGGGCCGGCGCCTTAGTCTAGCAACCGGTCACCGCCGACGCGGGCCGGGCTCCGCCGGGACCTGGTCGCGGACCACGAGCCAGCGATACACCAGCGATCCCAGCACACCCCCGTGGATCAGCGTCACGACGAGGGCGAACGCCCACACCAGGACGCTCGGGGTCGCTGGGGTCGCGAAGGAGAACGGGCTGACCGCTGCCGCGTAGAAGAACACGAGGAAGTACGCCATCACCAGCGTGAGGTGCCGGGTCCCGGGCAGGCGGGCGGCCCGGAACCCTCGCCGGAAGGACGTCTGGAGGCGGCCGCCCTCGACCACGGCGGCCACCGAGACGAAGGCCAGGAAGTACAGGGCCGCGACCACGGCCAGCGGCGCCAGCTGTCCGAGGAACCCGCCGATCA
>JBQGDK010000225.1:0-4613 GCA_052039025.1 Actinomycetota bacterium | reverse complement strand
CAGCCGGGGGTTGGAGACCGCCGCGAAGGTCAGGGCGATCAGGATGATGTACCCGAGGAGGAACAGCATCCCGGAGGTCGTGGCCACCACCCGAAGCGCGAAGTTCCAGCCGAACACGGCGAACGCGACGACGAGCAGGAGTTGGAGGAACGCCTTGACCGCGGTTCCCCCGACGGTCATGGTGCGCTCGACCCTTCGGCCGGCCAGGGTCCGCTGGACGTTGGCCGGAGCGAAGGTCTGGTCGTTCAGGACCTGGGTAGACATGGCGGGGACGCTAGCGGACCCGGCCGGCGGGCGTCAAACTGATGAGAACCCGCCGCCATCAACGGATCTGCCGGTACCGGAAGCAGCTCCTCACATGATCGTTCACCATGCCGGTGGCCTGCATGAAGGCGTAGCAGACCGTGGGGCCCACGAAGCGGAAGCCACGGCGCTTCAGGTCCTTGCTCATCGCCTTCGACTCGTCCGTCTCCGCCGGAAGATCCGTCATCTTCCGGAAGTGGTTCCGTCTCGGTCGGCCGCCGACGAACGTCCACAGGTAGGCGTCGAGGCTTCCCTGTTCATCGCGCACGTCGAGGATGGCCCGGGCGTTGGCCACCGCCGATTCCACCTTGAGCCGGTTCCGCACGATGCCGGGATCGGCCAGCAGCCGCTCCACATCGCGCTTCCCGAACCGAGCCACCCGCTCCGCGTCGAACCCGGCGAACGCCCGCCGGTACCCCTCCCGCTTCCGGAGGATCGTCGACCAGGAGAGCCCGGCCTGAGCGCCCTCGAGCACGAGCATCTCGAACAGGTGCCGATCGTCGTGCGAGGGAACGCCCCACTCCTCGTCGTGGTACCGGAGATTCAGCTCGTCTGCGCCGAGCACCCAATCGCAGCGCGTCACGGCCGCCATGGGTGGGTATTCTGCCCCGAACCCGATCGAAGGGAGTGAAGCCCATGCGACGGGCGATGACCTTCGCGGCCGCGGTGATCGGCATCATGCTGATGGTGGGCCCGGCGTCCGCCCAGGAGCGGACCGAGACGAACGACCTGGTCGTGTTGACCGGCGAGGCTCGCGTGCTCGAGGGCGAGAGCTTCGACACGGTGCTCATCTTCGACGGCCCGGCCACGATCGAGGGGACCGTCGATCACACCGTCGTGGCGTTCAACGGACCCGTGACGATCTCGGGGAGCGTGGCCGAGGAGGTCGTGGCCTTCAACGGCACGATCACCGTGCGGTCGGGGGCCACGGTCGGAGGCGACCTCGTGACCAGGACCGACCCGGTGATCGAAGAGGGGGCGGTGGTGGAGGGCGTGACCGTTCGCGACCCGGGCCGCCTGTTCCGGGACCCGTTCCCGTTCATCGGCCGGCTGGCCGCGTGGCTCGCCGTGTCGGTTTCCGTCCTGGCGCTGGGGCTGATCCTGCTGGCCCTGGGCCCCCGCGCGGCCGACGCCGTGGACGGCGCCTGGCGGACCGGTACGGGGCCCTCGATCGGGTGGGGGCTCCTGCTCCTGGTCGGCCTGCCGCTCTTGGCCGTCCTGGCCTTCGTCACGATCCTGGGGATCCCCTTCGGCGTGGGGCTGATGCTGAGCCTGTTCCTGATCTACGCGGTGGGCTACGCCGCGGGCGCCTGGGTCCTGGGGCGGGCCCTGCTGAAGCCACCGACGTCGCGCTTCCTGGCGTTCCTGGCCGGCCTGGCGATCCTCCGGGGCGTGGCCCTGGTGCCGATCCTGGCCGGGATCGTCGGCGCGGTCGCCACGGTGGTGGGCCTGGGCGCGATCGCCGTGGCCGTGTGGCGGGCCGGGCGCCCGGCTGCGGTCCCGGTGGAGGCCTAGCCCAGCTCCCGCTGGAAGCAGCGGACGGGAGGGTCACCCGCCCTCCCGTCCGCCGTTGAACCTCAGTGGATCCCGAGGTCGACGCGCACCTTCTTGGAGCGCTCGATCTGCTCCATGACCGCCTCGCCGACGGTCAGCAGGTCCCACTGGAAGTGCTCGACGAGGTAGTAGGCCTTGTACGCCAAGGTCTTGAAGGCCTCCTCCTCGATCAGCTTGAAGATCTCCGTCACGGGACCCTTCACCACGAAGAAGCCGGTCTCCTCCTGGGTGTCGCTGGTGAAGAAGAAGAACGGCTCGAAGTACGTGATGATCCCCTTCTCCTTGTAGTCCGCGAAGAACTGCATCACCTCGTTGAAGAATTCGGTGGACTTCTCCTCGCGGCCAGGGATCACCTTGCCCCATCGGAACAGCAGCCCGACGTCCATCGCGAAAACCCTCCCTCGGCTCGATCGATACCGGCCGGCCCTGGTGACCACCTCCCCCGCCGGCCGGGACGCATCCTCGACAGCCGAACCTAGCCCGACCAGGGTGGGGTGACGAGTGCCGGGGGTCCCGTCGAGAACGGGCCTTTCGGCCCTGGTTCGGGCTAGATCCGGACGGAAAGCTCCCTCAGACCGCGGATGATGTAGTTCGGCTTCCATTCGGGCTCGGCGACGAGCTCCATGTGCGGAGCCCGGCGGAGCAGCGTGCCGAACGAGGTCTCGAGCTCGACCCGCCCGAGCGGCGCGCCCAGGCAGAAGTGGATCCCGGCCCCGAAGGTCATGTGCGGGTTCGGCTCCCGGCCCAGGTCGAGCTCGTCGGGCCGGTCGAACGCGGCGGGGTCGCGGTTCGCCGAGCCGAACAGCAGCGCCAGCTCCTGGCCCCTGGCCACCGGCACGCCGTCGATCTCCACGTCCTCGAGGACCCATCGCTCGAACATCTGGAGCGGTGTGTCGTACCGGAGCAGCTCCTCGACGGCCCGCGGCACCAGCGAGTGATCGGCCCGGAGCCGCTCGAGCTCGTCGCGGTGGCGGAACAGCGCCCACCAGCCGTTGCCGCTCATGTTCACGGTGGCCTCGTGCCCGGCGTTGAGGAGCAGGACGCAGGTCCCGATCATCTCGTCCTCGGTGAGCCGCTCGCCCTGGTCGACGACCTCGACGAGCCCACCGATCAGGTCCTCCGTGGGGTGGCGGCGGCGCTCACGGATCAAACCCCGCAGATAGTCCGAGAACTCCTCGGCGGCGGCCGAGGCGGCCCGGCCGTCCTCCTCGGTCGGGTTCAGCTCGTACATCCGGCAGATCTCACCCGACCAGGGGCGGAGGTGATGGCGATCGCCCTCGGGGATGCCGAGGAGCTCGGCGATGACCGTGACCGGGAGCGGCCCGGCCACGGTCGAGATCAGGTCGACCTCGCCGGCGCCGAGGACCTCGTCCACGAGCCCGTCCATCAGTCGTTGCACGGTGGGCCGGAGCTCCTCGACCCGCCGGGGCGTGAACGCCTTCGCCGCCAGCCGCCGCACTCGGGTGTGGTCCGGCGGCTCCATGTCGAGGATCCCGTTCCGGATCAGGTGCCAGAACGCCGCGGTATACGGAGGGTCCTCGGGGCGCCCCATCTCCTCGTGGGTGGCCTGGTGGAGATACGTCCGCCCGAACCGCCGGTCCCGGAGAAGGCGGTTCACATCTTCGAAGTGCGGGATGATCCACTGCTCGGTCTCAGGGTTGTGGATGATCCGCCCGGCCGCCCGAAGCTCGACGTACGCGGGGTACGGGTCGGCGATGAACCCGAGGTCGTGAGGGCGGAACCCGAGCTGGGCGGGATCGACGCCGGTGCCGGAGGCCGTGCGCACGGCCTCAGCGTACCCCGCTCCTGGCGCCGGGACGCCCGGGGGACGTACCCTCGGCCCATGCGGGTGGGGATCGGCCTGCCGAACGCCGTGCCGGGGACCGACGGGCGGCTGCTGGTCGGGTGGGCCCGGCGGGCCGATCAGGGCCCTTTCACGAGCCTCGGCGTTGTGGACCGGCTCCGGTACGACGCCCACGACCCCCTGACGACGCTCGCCGCCGCGGCCACGGCCACCGAGCGCATCGGGCTGGTCACGATGGTCGTGATCGGCCCGCTCCGGAACCCCGCGATCCTGGCGAAGGAGGCGGCCTCGATCCAGGCCCTGTCGGGCGGCCGGCTCGTGCTCGGCCTGGGGATCGGGGCCCGGGCCGACGATTACAGGGCGGCCGGAGTCCCCACAGCCGGCCGGGGCGAGCGCCTGAGCGCCCTCATCCGCCACCTGCGGGACCGGTGGGACGAGCCGGACGGCCCGAAGATCGAACCGCCGCCGATCCTGGCCGGCGGTGGAAGCGACGCCGCGGTGGCGCGGGTGGCGATGCACGCCGACGGCTACGTGCACGGCGGCGGGCCACCCCGAAGCTTCGCCCGCGTCGTTGAACGGATCCGGGCGGCGTGGCGCGACGCGGGACGGCCCGGCGACCCGATGCTGTGGGGCCAGGGATACGTCGCGCTCGGCGAGGACGCCCGCGAACGCGGGATGGCCTACATGCGCGACTACTACGCGTTCACCGGCCCGTTCGCGGAGAAGATCGCCGCGGGCCTCCTCACCACGCCGCAGGACGTGGCGGCGTTCCTCCGGGGCTACGGCGACCTCGGGTGCCAGGAGATGGTCCTGCTCCCGGCGGTCGCCGACCTCGAGCAGGTGACCAGGCTCGAGGACGTGCTGGGGAGCCTCCCGTGAGGGTCGACATCCTCGGGGCCGGGCCGGCCGGCCTGTACCTCGGACTGCTGTTGAAGCGGGCCGACCCGTCCCA
>JBQGDK010000224.1:0-1824 GCA_052039025.1 Actinomycetota bacterium | reverse complement strand
GCGGCGACCACGGCCAGCGGCTGCGCCAGCTGTCCGAGGAACCCGCCGATCAGCGGGAAGAGCCCGTACATCACCCCAGCCTCGATCAAGAACACCGTGAACAGGGCCGACAGCGCGGCCGGGAGGCGCCGGAGTGCCCGGCGGAGGTCCGGCCGGCCCTCCTCCAGCCAGTCCTGCATGAGCAGGATCATCGGGCCGAACGTCACCGCGCGGACCACGGCGAGCACGGCCAGGGCAACGAGGACCATGACGCCGCCATCGACACCGAACACGACCGACAGGTCCGCCACCAGGTGGGCCGGTGGGACCGCCAGCAACACCGCCAGGAGGGGCGGCGCGGGCGCCTGCCCCAGCGCCGCGAACACTCCCCACGTGAGCAACAGGGACAGGAACGTCCACCCCAGGGTCAGCGGCACCGCGGTCACGGACCACAACCCTCGCGCCAGCGAGGTCCGCAGCGGCGGGAACGGCGAGGGCGTGACGCCCCGGGCCGACGGGCCCGGGGGGGCCACCTCCGGCCCCGGCCGGGGCTCGCCGGTCGGCTCCGGCGGGGACGCGGCCGGGCGGGCGGCCTTGCGACGTGCCCGTCGGCGGCGCTTCGACGTCACTCGGCCTCCCGCGTCCCGCGGAGTGCCAGCCGGGAGAGGCCGAACGCCGCCAGCCCCACCCCTGCCGCGGCCAGGGCGAAGTTCAGGACGGCTCGGAGCGGGAACACGGTGGTGGGCGACGGCTCGTCGAGCAGGACGCCGCCCGGGTCGTGCTCCAGCGCCGTGACGGAGCCCCCCATCGTCGTGGCGTACACGAGGTCGCCGTCCGCCGCGACGGGGCCGAGCGGCCCGGGGCCGAGGTCCCGTCGCCACACCCGCCGCCCCGTGGTCACGTCGACGGCCGAGAGGACGCCGGAGGTGTCGCCGATGACCGCGACGCCGCCGATCACGGCCGGGGAGGCCGGGGAGAGCGTGTTCCGGCGGCCCCCCGGGAGCGACCGCAGGTCGGCCAGGAGGAACCTCCATCGCTCCTCCCCATCGGCGAGGTCCCGCGCGTAGAGGTGGAGCCGATCGGCCACGACCAGCGGGTCCGCTGCGGCAGGGATCTGACGGTCGTCCACCACGGCCCGAAGGTCTCCCTCCCACGCCTCGGTCCCGCCGTCGAGGTCGAGGGCCCGGACGGTCCCGTCGCTGGTGGCCACGAATGCCCGGCCGCCGCTCGAGGCCGGGGCCGATGGGGGGGCGGCCCGCCCCGGCGTCGAGAACCGCCACTCGGGATCGCCCCCGCCGGCGGCGTCGATGGCGAACACCGTGATCACGCCGGTCGACGGCTCGGTCCCGGCCACGAGGACCAGGCCGTCCGCCACGGCCGGGGTCGCGTCGAGCCGTCCGCCCAGGTCGGCACGCCAGCGCTCCTCGCCGGTCGGGGCGTCCACCGCCACGACCTCGCCCGCGGTCGTGGCCGCGTAGACGAGGCCATCGGCCGCCACCACCCCGCCGGGGACGTTCGCGTCGACGAAGGCCCGCCACGCCTCGACCCCGTCGTCCACGGCCCGGGCCACGAGCGCGGCGGCCGACCCCGAGCCCGAGACATGGACGACCAGGTCGCCGACGATCGCGGGCGGCCCCGCGGGGCCCTCGGTGCGGTCGGCCTCCCACAGCGGCTCCCCGCTGTGGGGGTCGAGGGCCACCACGCCGCGTTCGGCCACGACGATCACGGCCCCCTCGGCCACGGCCGGCCCCGCCCCGGGCCCGACGTGGCCCACCAAGACCGACCACTCCTCACGGTAAGGCGGGGCCGGGCCCTCAGCCGTCCCCGAGTGCGCCGCGTCCCGGC
>JBQGDK010000223.1:0-2294 GCA_052039025.1 Actinomycetota bacterium | reverse complement strand
TCGCCGAGCTCCATCCTCGCCAGCGCGTTCGCCGACAGCCGGTGCAGTCGGCTCGGCACCTCGGCCACCACCGACGCCGTGCGCGGCGTGCCCAGGTACAGCGTCACCTCGCCCACCACCGTCCCCGGGCCCATCGTCCGCAGCCGCATCGTCCCGCCCTCGGGCGACTCGAGCCGGACGGTCAGCCGGCCCGACTCGAGGAAGTACAGCCCGTCCGATGGCTCGTCCTGCCGCATCACGGTCTCGCCGGCGTCGACCTCGACCGCCTCGAGATAGGGCAGCACCCAGGCCGGATCGACCGAACCGAGGGCCGCCCGCAGCTGGTCCTCGAGGGGCGGGGGCGCCTCCGTGGGTGGGGCGCCGGCCTCCTCGAGCAGGCGGTCCTCGCACCACTGGACCCCGCGGTCGAGCTCGTCCATGAACCGCACCTCGTGGTCCTCCACGAACCCGCCTCGCTCGAGCTGCCGCCGCAGCTTCTCGTCCAGGCCGGTCAGCACCAGCGTGACCCCCTTCGCCGAGGTCATCTGCTCGGCCTTCGTGAACGCCAGCACCGCCGACGAGTCCAGCCCGCTGACCCTGCGGAAGTCCAGCACGACGAACCGGACCCGCTGTCGTCGCCCGTCACCGAGCAGCTCCCTGAGCCGGTCGGGCAGGGCGCTGGCCGTCCCAAAGAACAGATATCCCTGAAGCTGGAACACCTGGATCCGTTCTCCGAGCTCCCGCAGGATCGCCAGGTGGCCGGGGTCGCGGTCGACGTTGCTTCGGTACGCGGCGCCCGAGATCGATCGGCTCACCACGTTCCCGCGGCTGTACTCGACCACGAACATCACCAGCGCCACCAACGTCCCGACGGCGACGCCGATCAGGAACCCGAACATCGCGATAACCACGAGGATCAGCACGACCAGCACGTAGTCGATGCGGGGGAGCCGCCGCCATGCCAGCACGATCCAATCGAGCAGGAACCCGAGGCCGAGGTAGAGGAGCAGTCCGCCCAAGACGATCTTCGGGAACAGGGCCAGCGCGCCGCCTCCGAAGATGACCGTGAGGAGGCAGATCGCCGCGCCGACGACCCCCGGGAGGCGCGTTCGCGCGCCCGCCCGGTGGGCCAGCGCGGTGAAGCTGAGGGCGTGGAACCCGATGAACCCCCCGCCGATCCCAGCGACGAGGTTGGCCAGCCCGGAGGCTCGTAGCTCGCGGTTCAGATCGATGTCGCGCTCGGTGACGAGCTCGATCCCCGTCACGTTGAGCAGCAGCGTGATCACCCCGACCACCAGCACGGTCCCGATCCCCGCGGCCTCGGAGAGGACCGCGCCCCAATCCGCGCCCCCCACGGCCTCCAGTGCCCACGGCCGCCAGAGCCCCCCGCCGGGGAACGGTCCGATCAGCCAGCCGGCCTCCCGGACGCCGTCGACGCCCTGGCCCGACACCAGGGCCACCGCGTAGAACACGGCGATCGCGCCGAGCGACACCGCGGGGATCACCGCGGGGTGAGGCCGTCGCCGGGTCACCCACAGGAGGAAGACCGCGAACGCCGCGCCCGGCAGCAGCTTCGCCCACTCGCCAACGACGTCGCCGACCGTCCCGAGCGCCACCGGCACGTCGGTGAGCACCCCGACGGCGCCCTTCGCCAGGAGCCATCCGGTCCCGGCGAGGAACCCCCCGATCACCGGGTACGGCACGTACCGCACCAGCTCGCCCAGTCGGAGCGAACCGAGCACGAGGAAGAACGTCCCGGCGACGACCGTGGCCACGGCGATCGCTCCCACCACCGTGAGGAACGCCTCCTCTCCCGGCACGTCCGCGGCGATCCGCGCCGCCACGAGCGCGAGGATGGTGGCGGTGGTGTCCTGGATCGAGCCCAGCGAGAACGGCAGGCTCGAGAACACCGCGATCACCAGCATCACCACGGCCCCACCGAGCAGGGCCAGCCCGATCCCGGCCGGGCGGTGCGCGGCCAGATCGCCGGAGAAGACCAGGGCCGCGAGCGAGGTGGCCAGGACGACCTCGAGCACCCCGGCGACCCCGCCGGCGGTGAGGGCCGACCCCATCCCGGTCAGCCGGCCGGGGGCGCGCGAGGCGGCGGTCCGGTCCATGGCTCGCTCGGCATGTTTCCACACGGGGGCGGTGGATGCCGTCGGCTACCATGGAGGGCGTGGAGGCCGCGTTCTTCGACCTCGACAAGACCGTCATCTCGAAGTCGTCCTCGCTGGCCCTGGGCCGCCCGTTCTACCGCGCCGGCCTGGTGTCCCGGCGGCAGCTGTTCCGGGGGGCCTACGCCCAGCTCGTCTACC
>JBQGDK010000222.1:0-7597 GCA_052039025.1 Actinomycetota bacterium | reverse complement strand
GCCCCCGGCCCCGGGGCGGAGGACACGGCCACGTCGCCCCCCATGGCCCTGGTCAGCGAGGCCACGATGGCCAGGCCGAGGCCGGCGCCGGCCGGCGCCCCGGTCCGGGCGGTGTGGCCCCGGTAGAGCCGGTCGAATACGCGAGCGAGCTCGGCCTCCGGGATGCCCGGCCCGGTATCGGAGACCGCGATCTCGACGCGCCCGTCGGCGTGCCGGCCCTTGATCGAGATCGTGGCGTCCTCGCCGCCGTGGCGGACCGCGTTCGTGACCAGGTTCGTCAGCACCTGGAGGAGGCGGTCGGGATCGGCCATCACGAACAGGCCCGGCTCGACCTCGACCCGGTGATCGCGGCGGGCCAGGAGCATCCCCCGGAGGAGGGCCTCCCGTACCACCAGTTCCACCTCGACCGGCTCGCGGCGAAGCGGCATCCCCTCGTCGAGGCGGGCCAGGAGGAGGAGGTCGTCGACGATCCGGCGCATCCGCTCCAGCTCCTCGGCCGCCACCGCCAGCGAACGGCGGGCCTCGGCGCCGCGGAGCCCCTCGTCGAGCAGCTCGAGCTGGCCCCGGGCCACCTGGAGCGGGGTCCGGAGCTCGTGGGAAGCGTCGGAGAGGAACCGGCGCTGGGAGCTGAACGCCTCGTCGAGGCGGGCCAGCATCGCGTCGAAGGCCGCGGCCAGGCGGCCCACCTCATCCTCCGGGCCCTGGTGCCCCACCCCCCGGGATAGATCACCGGTCGCCTGGATCGCCTCGACCGCGGCCGACATCCGGCGGAGCGGACGCATCGTCCGCCGCACGGCCAGCACGCCGAGCACGGTGGCGAACAGGAGGCCGAGGCCGCTGGCCCAGCCGATCCCCGACAGGAGCCCGGCCAGCGTCTGCTGCTCCCCGGCCAGCGAGGCAGCCGCCACGATCGTGCCGGCCTGGCCCCCGTCGACGATCAGCGGGACCGACAGGGCCCGCACCGAGCCGTCCGGTCCCTGAAGGTCCCACCACCTCGAGGTCGTCGCGGTGAGAAGCTCGCCGCCGCGCTCGATCGAGCCCAGGTCCAGCTCTCCGGGGCTCGTGAGGACCTCGCCCGAGGACGTTCGGATCGCCACGACCTGCCCGCCGGCGAACGCCGTCCGCTGGAGCCACGTCCGGGCCCGAGGCGCCAGGTCGGCCGGGTCACGGACCAGGGCGGCGGGACCCCGACGGAAGGACTCAACCGCGGCGATCAGGCCCTCGTCGAGCGAGCGGGCCAGGTGGGCCCGGGTGAGCTGTGTGGCCACCGCCGCAACCACCAGGAGCGTGGCCGCCACCATGAGCGCGTAGGTGGCGGCGAGCCGGACCGTGAGAGGAAAGGCCCGTCGGCTGGCCGTCATCGTCAATCCGAGCCGGAGTCGTCCGAGCCCGAGTCGTCCGAGCCGGAGTCGTCCGAGCCGGAGTCGTCCGAGCCGGGACCGGAGTTGTCGTCGGCGTCGTCGCCCGACCCCGGCCCGGAGCTATCTCCATCGTCGTCGTGGTCGTAGTCGTCGATCGAGCCCTCCTGGACCTCGCGGGGGACCTCCTCGACCTCGAGCGGGCTCGAGCGGGGGGTGGGCTCCGCGAATCCGGGCTCGGCGGCGACGAGCACCACGGGGGGCGGGGCCTCGCGGGCGACCCCGCGGCCGCCGACCAGCACGCCGGCGAAGAAGAACGCCGCCGCGACCAGTGCCGCGGAGGCCGCCCTCACGGTGCCGCCTCCGGCACGAACCGGTATCCGGACCCGCGGACGGTCTCCACGAACCCGTGGCCGAGCTTCCGCCGCAACGCGGCCACGTACACCTCGACCACGTTCGACCCGGGGTCGAAGTCGAGGTCCCACACCAGCGAGAGCAGCTGGCCTCGTGACAGCACCTGGCCTGGGTGCCGCATGAACGCGGCCAGAAGCTCGAGCTCGCGGGCGGACAGCGAGATCTCGCGGCCCTCGAGCACGGCCCGGTGGGCCGCCATGTCGAGCGTGAGCGGGCCGGCCTTCAGGACGCCGCCGTCGCTCTCGCTCCACCGGAGGCGAGCCCGGATCCTGGCGGCGAGCTCCTCGACCGAGAACGGCTTCGTGACGTAGTCGTCGGCCCCGGCGTCGAGCCCGCCCACCTTCGAGCCGGTCGAGTCGAGCGCGGTGACCGCGATCACCGGCACCCTCGGCCGGGCCTGCCGGATGTCCTCGAGCACCTCGAGGCCGCCTCGACCGGGGAGCATGAGGTCGAGGAGGACCAGGTCCACGTCGAGCTTCCGCGCGAGATCGAGGCCGGCCTCGCCGTCCGGGGCCGAGGACACCACGTAGCCGCGGGCACCGAGCCCGCGCTCGACGATCTCTCGGATGCGGGGATCGTCCTCGATCAGGAGGACGTGCGGCATAGCGACGGGCTCCTCAGACCTGGTCCAGCAAGCGTACCGCCAGCCGGATGCGACGGCCGACCTCGGCCGGCCACCTCCGGTCGAGCACCCGGAACGGCCCCGAGGCGAGCAGGAGCGCGGCCAGGGCCTCGCGCCAGGCGAGATCGACGGGGCGGACGTCCAGGCGGCGGATGAACGCCTCCCGGACCAGCCGACGGTAGGCCACGAGCCGTCCCGCCGCCGCCGGGACGGCCAGGGCCAGCACCAGCAGGTGGGCGCACAGGTTGGCCGCGTCCAGGGCGGGATCGCCAGGCCCGAGGTCATCGAGGTCGATCAGCCCCAGCGCGAAGTCCTGGTCAACGAACACCTGCGCCTCGTACAGGTCGCCGTGAACCGCCCGAGCCCGTGGCGCCGGGGCGGCGGACCCCTCGGACACCGCCGACAGGACCCGATCCACGCCCGGGATCGCGTCCGGCACCAGACGCCGGAGGACCGAGGCCGCCGATGCCGCCGATTCGCCCGGGGAGGGCCGAGGGACCTCGGGGAGACCCGGTCCGGCCGCCGCCGCCACGTCCTCCGGCAGCCGGGCCAGGCGGCCCGGGGCCGGCAGCGGCCCGCCGGCCACCAGCAGGTCGCGGAGCGACCGTCCCCGGGCCGGGTCGAACACGAAGGCGCCGGTCCCGAGCTGCCCCGCCGGCAGCGTCAACCGGAGCATCCTCCCGTCCTCGTCAAGCGTGGTGGCGGCTCGGCGGGCCCGGTCGGCCTTCGACCGCGGGAGCACCTTGCCGTAAGCCGTCTCCCACCGGCGGACCCTCCGGTCTCGGTGGAGGACCCGGTAGCGGAACACGGCTCGCCGGCGGGGCCGGTACCGGAGCGGCTGGGCGCTCACCACGGCCGACCCGAGCCGCCGGGCGACCTCCGGTCCCCACGCGACGCGGGGAAGGTCGGACAGCGACGGATCGTACGGGAACGTCCATACGAGGAACGGTCCGGCCCGGCCCACGGGCTCGGCCAGGCCGGTCCGTTCCCGGGCGTCCTCGGGGATCGGCACGGTCGTTCCCCGTCGAGCCCGCGTCTCCGCGCACAGCACGAACGTCCTCCGTCGGCCCTTCCGGCCGGCCACCGCTCGGTACCGGACCACCGCGGAGCGGCCCGGCCGGTACGTGGCCTGCACCGGGGCGGCGTCCTCGAGCGACCACCCACGCTCGCCGAGGAAGGCCGAGATCGCCTCCCGGCCCTCCCCGGCGAGCAACCCTCGGGCCCCGGGGAGGTCGGGGTCCGAGGGGATCGGCGGGCCGTGGTCCATGGCCTTCAGTCGCCGGTGTCGGCGGTGTCTCCGCCGTCGCCCGAGCCCGGGCCGCTGTTGGGTCCGGAGTGGTCCTCGCCGCTGTCGGGGCTCGCGTCGCCGCCGGAGCCGGGGCCGCTCGAGAAGCTGCCGGGCCCCGAGTTGTCCGGAGAGTCGGCCGCCGCGGTGTCCGCCGTCGCCGTGTTCCCCGAGGCCGTGTCCCCGGCGGTGTTCGGCGAGTTCGTGTTGGCCGAGTTCGTCCCGCCGGTGTTCACATCCTCGGTGCCGGGTGTGTCCGGTGACCCCGCCGTGCTCGCCGAGTCCAGCACGTCGTCCAACGGCGACGCCTGCGGCGCCACCCGGACCTCGTCGCCCTCGATGTCCAGGGCCGTTCCTCCCTCGCCGAGCTCCACCGCGGAAGGAGCGGTCGCCTCTGGCGCGCTCACCCCGGCGGCGGCCGCTCCGACGCCGACGGCCGATCCGCCCGCCAGGAGAGCCAGAAGCTTCTTCCCGATCGCCATGTGTGCCACCTCCTCGCTCGTACCTCCCCCCGACTATCGCCCCTGGGGCTGAGACGTCCGTGAGCCGCTCCTGAGAGTTCCTTCATCAACGGTCCGCCATGACCGGTCCGCCATCGGCGTCGGCTCCCCGGCCTCCCGGGCGCGGGTCGACGCCCCGTTCGATAATGGGCGGGGGGATGAACGCGCCGACGATCCTGCTGGTGGACGACGACGCTCGCCTCAGGGAGATCGTGGGGATGGCCCTGGAGGGCGAGGGCTACGGCGTGCGGTCGGCGGCGTCCGCCGAGGAGGCCGTGGCCATCCTCGACAGGGACGACCCCGACCTCCTGATCCTCGACGTGATGCTGCCCGGCCGCGACGGCTTCGAGCTGTGCCGAGAGATCCGGACGAGGAGCCCCGTCCCGATCCTCATGCTCACTGCCAAGACCGATACCGTCGACGTGGTCGTCGGCCTCGAGTCCGGCGCCGACGACTACGTCACGAAGCCGTTCGTGACGAAGGAGCTGGTCGCACGGATCCGGGCCTTGCTGCGCCGGGCCCGGGGCGCCGAGCAGTCGCGGCGGAAGATCACCGTGGACGGCCTGGAGATCGCTCCCGAGGCGGCCACGGTGACGAAGAACGGAATGCCGCTCCACCTCACGAAGACAGAGTTCAAGCTGCTGCTCGCGCTGGCCTCGCGGCCGAACCAGGTGTTCACCCGCGAGGTGCTCCTCCAACAGGTGTGGGACTACGACTACTTCGGTGACTCGCGCCTGGTCGACGTCCATATCCGCCGACTCCGGGCCAAGATCGAGGACGACCCCAGGGAGCCGCGGATCGTTCAGACGGTGCGCGGGCTCGGCTACAAGGTGGCCGCCCGGTGAGCCGGGCTCGGTTCCGCCGCGGCGTCGGCCTGCGGCTCCGGATCACGATCGCGTTCGTCGGCGCGGCCCTGGCGGTCTCGGCCCTCGTCGCCGGGACGACGTACGCCCTGGCCGAGCGCTACCTGGTCCGTCAACGGGTGGACGATGCGCTCCAGCAGAGCCTGTCGAACGTCCGGTTCGCGTCCCAGTTCCTGGCCGCCACGCCGGAGGTCGAGGTCGAGGAGGATCTCGCCCAGGAAGCCCTGGAGGAGGACCTGTCGGAGCTCGTCGACCTGCTGGAGGCGCGTGGGACCGTCGACGCGATGGTCGTGCGGGACACCACGCCGATCGCCTCCGCGATCACGATCACGCTGGGTTCGGTCCCGCCGGACCTCCGGAACGCGGTCGAGGGCGGCCGGGTCGGGTACGCCCTCACCGGACGGCCCCGTCGGATGGTGTTCGGCTCGCCGGTGCCGAACAGGGACCTCGAGGCGTATTTCTTCTTCCCGATGGCCGACCTCGAGGAGACCCTCGGGGTGCTCGGCCGGGTCCTCCTCGGCGTGTCGCTCGGGGCCGTCCTCCTGGCCACGCTGGTGGGAGCGAGGGTCAGCAGGCGGCTGATCGACCCGGTGCGCCGGGCCAGCCGGGCCGCCCGCCGCGTGGCCGAGGGTCTGCTCGAGACCCGCCTCCAGGTGGAAGGGGGCGACGAGTTGGCCGCGCTGGCCGCCTCGTTCAACGACATGGCCGCCGCACTCGAGGAGCGGATCGCCCGGGAGCGCCGGTTCGTCGGGGACGTGTCGCATGAGCTCCGGACGCCCCTGACGACGCTGCGGACCTCGACCGACTACCTCCTCGAGCACGGCGAGGACCTCACGCCGCCGGTTCGACGGGCCGCCGAGCTGCTGGCCGCGGATCTCGACTACCTCCAGCGGCTCGTCGACGACCTCCTCGATCTCTCGCGCGTGGAGGCGGGCCGTGTCGACATGTCCTGGGAGCGGCTGAACGTGGCCGACCTGGCCCGGGAGGTCGTGGCCCGGCGGACCCGTGCCGGGGATCAGCGCGTCCGGATCGAGGTCGAGGCCGACTCGGACCGCCTGGCCACGGTGGCCGACAAACAGCGGTTGGAGCGGGTGGTGGGCAACCTCCTCGACAACGCGCTGAGCCACGGCGAGGGAAAGGACGTCACGGTCCGCGTCGGTGCCGAGGACGGGTCGGTCCGGCTCGCCGTCGAGGACCACGGTCCCGGCATCCCACCGGAGGCAACGCACCGCATCTTCGAGCGCTTCTACAAGGCCGACCCGTCGCGTCGCCGTGGCGAGGGCCGCGGGTCGGGACTCGGGCTGGCCATCGCCCGCGAGAACGCGCACCTCCACGGCGGGGAGATCTACGTGTACAACGGCCGGAGCGGCGGGACACGGTTCGAGCTCCGGCTGCCGCGGCGCGAGCAGGAGCCGGCGGAGCCGTGAGACTCCCTAGGTCAAGCTCAGGCAGCTTGGAGCATCGCAGCACCTCCATGCTTCGAGACGTTGTAGGGGTCTCCGTCCTGCCACATCCGCCAGATCACCCGGACCCACGCGCGAGCGAGGATCCGAACGGCGTGCGGATGGCGCTTGCCTCGGGCGATGGCGTTCGCGTAGATCCTCGCGGCCCACGGCGAGGCGTGCCGGGAGTCGTCCGCGAAGTCGACCAGAGCGTTGCGGAGCTTCTTGTCGCAGGCCCACCGGAACCCCACCGAGCGGGAGTTCCCCGAGGCTCTGGTGACCGGGGCGACCCCGGCGAGGGCCGCCAGGCACTCCTCGTCCGGGAACCGCTCCCTGGCGTCGCCGACCTCGGCGAGCAGGGAGGCCGCCCGGACCCCCCGGCCGGCTTTGGGCAGCGAGGTGAAGATGGGGGCATCGCGGTGGAGCTCCAGCCGCTCCACCACCTCGGCCTCGAGCTCTCTGGCCCTGCCGTTGCAGACCTCGATGGCGTCGAGCAACGCCAGCACGCACGCCCCCCTGCCCTCGGCCTCGGCCTCGGAGAGCCCCGCGGCCGGTGCCTCCTTCACCCGGGCCAGCAGATCCCGGACCGGCTTTCGTCCGCAGTAGCCGATCCGCCGGAGGAACGCGCCCAGCCTAGCCTCCCCGAGCGACCGGGCTCGAAGGGCCGTGGGGTACCGGCGGAGGAAGGCGATCGACACCGGGGAGTCGAGCTGGTGGAACAGCCCCACGGCCCCTGGAAAGCACAGCTCCAGCTGGGCCCGGAGCTGGTTCATCAGAGCCACCCTGGCATCGACCAGGTCCTTGCGGGTCCGGGTCAGCGCCCGCAGGACCTTGGTCTCCGCGCCGTCGGCCACCAGCGGCTTCAGGCGGTGGCCGTCGGTGCGGACCACGTCGGCGAGCACGTAGGCGTCGCCAGGGTCGGACTTCGCACCGGTCGACGAGTACCGCTGCCGGAGCGCCTTCAGCATCCGGGGGGCGATGACGAGGACCCGCAGCCCCCGCTCGAGCATCGCCTCGACGAGGGGGCCGTCGGGCCGCTCGATGGCCACGTCCGTGGCGCCCAGCTTCACCAGCCGCCTGACCAGCCCGTCGAAGGACTTGCCGGTGTTGGGG
>JBQGDK010000221.1:0-17593 GCA_052039025.1 Actinomycetota bacterium | reverse complement strand
AGGATGGTGCGGGGTGGACGGCGTTCCTCCGGGACTTGGTGACCAGAGGTCTTTCGGGAGTGCGTCTGGTGGTCTCCGACGACCACCTGGGCCTGGTGGGGGCGATCCAGGCGGTCCTCCCCGGGGCCTCGTGGCAACGGTGCCGCACCCATTTCATGAGGAACCTCCTGGCCAAGGTTCCGAAGTCGGCCCAGGGGCTGGTGGCCACCTTGGTTCGGTCGATCTTCGCCCAACCCACCGAGGAGGAGGTTGCCGCCCAGCTGGGACGGGTCACCGAACAGCTCGAACGGATGTACCCCGACGCGGCGGCACTGCTGGAGACCGCTGGCCCCGACATCACCGCATTCGCCTCTTGCCCGGAGGAGCACTGGCGGCAGATCTGGTCCAACAACCCTCAGGAGCGGCTCAACCGGGAGATCCGGAGGCGCACCGACGTGGTGGGGATCTTCCCGAACAGGCCGGCGATCGTTCGGCTCGTCGGCGCCGTCCTTGCCGAGCAACATGACGAGTGGGCGGTGGCTCGTCGGTACATGGGCGTCGACTCGCTGGCCAAGGCCAGGGTGACGGTGATCGAGGGCGAGGTTCAGAAGCCTCGAGAGGAGGTGAAGGGCGAGCTGGTGGCGACTGCATGACCGGGCAGAGGATGGAGCGGATGGACTCATACACCACTTGCGCGGGCCCGGCCGTCCCCACGATTCGCCCTCGCCTGCCCTCGTCTATCGTTCGTGCTCATCCGGTAGCTCGTTCCTCCTCGGATCCGGCCGGGTAGCGCCTCCACCCGTACAAATGGGCTCCGGGGGGCGGAGTTGGGACACCCTTTCCGCGCCAGGTCGTCCGGTTTCCGTGCCAGGTGCTGAGCCGTGGTCTGGCGCCAGATACCCGCCAGGTTTCTGCCCGACTCTCGGCTGGCTGGATTGTTCGAATCGGAGTCGTGGCGTCCAGATCGGCCCCACCGGAGTCCACCACGATCCGGGGAGCTCTTCGCCGATCGCCGATTCCCCGGTCCACGCATCGTCTGCTCCGCGAATACAAGGTCGCGGGAAGGCCGAAAGGTGACAGACTTTTCGCGGGAGGTGGCGACTTCTTCGCGGGAGGAATCCAGGAGGCGGCCCGCGGGAGGAATCCGGGAGGACTCCTCGACCAGCAATTGGGTCTACTTGCTGAACCCCTGCTGGTCCTGGAGGGCGATCAGAAGGAGCACGGCCACCACGGACCTCGGCTTCGCCATCGGCACGGCCCGCCACGGCGCCTGGCGACGGCCAGGCCGTGAACGAGGACGGCCCCGGGGAGGAGGGCGGCCCGGCCAGGCTTCAAGGACCCCAGGGGTATCGTCACCCACGACGGGTACGCCTATATCGGCACGTCAAGGGCCATCCGGAAGCTGGACCTGGAGACCCGACAGGTCACCACCCTGGCCGGGAGCATCACCCAGACCGGCTGCAGGGTCCGGAGGATGCAAGGCCGCTCTTGCCTTGTCAGCCAAACTACCCCTTGCCCGTCGTGACCGTTGCCTATGACAATTCACTCGATCTAGCAGAGAGGGCGGCGATTGGACGTTGCCAGTGGTGTATTCCTAGCTCGCTCAAGGGAAGGGGGTGTGGAGTAGCAGAGACCTGGGTGGCCGGCACCCACCAGAGCGCATTCCATCGAGCGCTACCACGCGCTGCAGATGGGAATCATTAGGGAGGGAGAATGGATGGTTCTCCATAGACTACTCATCGGGTCACTGTTTGTGTTCTTGTTCGTCTTAGGGCTCGCCCCAACAGCCGGGGCCGGACACATACACACAACTGGAGAATGGTTCAACGGCTTGGTGGACGGCAACGACAACGATTACAGCGTGCACCCGGAGAATAACAACCAGAACGGACATTCCCATTTGAACATCGTCGGCGTATGGATCTCGATGAGTTCAACCACGGCGGATCAGCTACATCGCCGCGAGTGCAGCTGTCAACACAATCACTTCTGGTGGGACACCTCGCCGAGGGTGGAGTGCCGGCACGCGAGTCACAATGAGTCTTTAGGTAACCACGCATTGAACTTCCATTTCCACAAGCACCACAACTACTGCGGCAGCTATCCGTTCACGTAGGCTAAGGAGTAGACTGAGTAGACCAGAGGAGGCTTGACAATGAGATCGAGCCGGATATCGAGAGTGAAGTTGATCATGGCGGGGGTAGGCGTCCTACTTCTGCTCGGTGTTCCTATTGGCATCTCGGCCTTCACGGGATTTCCACCGCCGGACGATGGAATTGGCCAACCGACGCCTTCTGGTGCCAAGACGACTATCGCCCAGGGGACTGATTTTGGGCTCAGTTGGGCGTTGTCCGCCTACGATTCAAATCAGGGTCTATGCATTGACTTCGAGTTCTCCGGGGTTTCACGCGGAGGCGGTGGATCCTGTGGCTTTGCGGTCCAGGGAGCATCAGGGACCCAGAGTTCCAACTTGATAGGGTATGCGAGCGACATCGACGCCGCGGCTGACGCGACGTTCGTCTACGGCCCAGTCGCGAAGGGCGTAGCAGCCGTCGATGTTGTTCGCGGAGCAGAAATTCAGACTGCTGACATCTTTCCAAGCTCGTCGGCGCTGGGAGTGGACTTCTTCCTAGTTGCTCTTCCTGGACAGGGCCGAGCCGATGCTATCGTTGCTCTGGGTGGACAGGGAAAGGCCTTGCAGACGTTGCGAATCCCGGAGGCCGCCGAGGCAGCCATTTAGCGATTCCTGGAAGGCTCTCGGGCTCCTGTACAGATTCGACCTGACGCCCTGCGCCTTCAGCTTCATTGGCAACCTGAACAACGGACGGCTCAATTGCCACGTCTTTCTTTGGCCGCCCTTTCCCAGGGAAGCGTCAAGCCTCATGGGTGAGGGGACAACGGCTCGCCCAGTTGGGCGTCTGACGACGACATGACACACGTAGTTCGGATTGCTAAAAGAAGCCCGATCTACAGGGAGAGGAGACATCTACTCTCGTGCCGTTCCCCACACGACGTCTGGGAGTTGGAAGGTGAGCGGTACGTCTTGTTCAAGCTTCAGGGTCGCACACGCGACGAGTCGTTCTTGGTGTTTGCGGTTGATCCGAGGGTAGAGCAGATCACAACCGCTGCAGTAATCTCGTCAGAACTTGATTCAGGCGGGTGGCAATTCACAAACCACGGGCTGGCCCCAGTAGCGGGGAGGGAGATTGCTCGCTAAATCTTTGGCGGTGCTGTCTTTGTTGGTGGGTGCGTGCACGCAGCAACAGGAAGCAAGTGGTCCACGCCAGGGGCCGACGGTACTGGTTGCAGAAGGCTGCCCACAAGGAGCCGAGCCGCTCCCGTCACAAGCCGTAGCCTCGGCAAGCGAAGCGGTGATGAGAGCGCTGCCTAGCATCTATGGTCCTCGGATTGAGGCGACCACCGAAGCCCAAGTCACATCAGCGAATTTGGCTCCGTTTGACCGTGATCGAGGCGGCACGGCTAAGCATGAGTGTGGAAAAAGAGTCTGGAAGCGTACTGTAGTTGTCCACCTTCGGTTGCCTTCATCTGAGCCCAGCGCGAGCCTGTCACAAGGGGTTGTGCTCGTCTCGAAAACGAAAGACAAATGGACGGTCTGGATGACACTTCATTGAGCCACGCCCTTACCTCCCAGGGGAATTTGACGCTCCCCAGACTGCGTATGGCGTAGGCAGTGTCGACGCCGGGCCGCTTAGGGCTTCCAACATCGGAAGCCGGTTCACACATCCTCGCGCCACCTCCACAATTTTGTGTGAACCGAGGGATCGAGGCGAAGGGCTCCTCGTACTCGTGCCCCGTGACCTCACCGTCCCTGACGAGCACCTTTCGGAAGAAGGCCAAGTTCCACACCTTCCGCACCTCTGGCTTCGCCATTCTGTAGCTCAGGGGGCAGTTCTTGGCGAGGTCGAGGGCGAGGTCGATGATCTGGTTCGCCTGGTTAAGCACTCCCGTCGGTGGCGAGCTGATCCTCGGCCTGGGCCACCTCGGCGTTGATCCGGGGCTCCCGCTCGGTGGGGTCGCGGTCCGGATCCGCTCCCTCATCGAGGGGGGCGCCTCGTCCGGAGCAGCTCCCGGCGCCAGGCGGAGACTCGCTCGGGTCAGGGACGCTGCGAATGCAGGGTCAGCCGGGGCCGGGGCGCCCGGACCTGGAGGCCGCACGTCCTTCGGCCGGGTCCCCCGTGGCCGACCGGACCAGATCGATCAGCGCAGTCAGGTTGAGAGGCTTCGTGACGAAAGCCGTCGCCCCGAGCTCGTGGGCCCGGTCGACGTAGGACGGAGAATCCAGTGCCGAGATCACGATGATCGTGGGGAGGTCCCGGCGGCCCCTCAGCCGCTCCAGCACCCCCCAACCGTCGAGGACCGGCATCATCAAGTCGAGGAGGATCACGTCGGGCCGGTCCTCGTCGATCTGCTGCAGGGCGGCGCGTCCGTTGGTCGCCTCCGTCGTCTCGAACCCGGCCGCCCGCAGGTTGGTACGCAGCAGCGTGAGGATGTCCGGGCTGTCGTCGACGATTAGGACCTTGCCGAGCATGTCCGCCGTTCCCGAGGGCATCCGAAAAGTCTATCGGCCGGTGGCGACACTCGCTGGAGGCGGTTCGGCCTACAGCAGTCGGCCCGAGAAGAGCAGTGCGACCGGCAACACGAACAGCGCCGTGACGAAGACCACGAGCCTGGGGGTGGTGGCCACGATCCAGTCGTCGAGTGCGATCACGGCCCGCTGGAGCGGCCGGTAGGCCACGGCCAGGAGGAGCAGCGTGATCACCAGCACGGCCACGGCCTGGGCCAGCACGACCTGAACTCCGGTGGGGTCACCGAGGATCATGGCCGCCACGAGCGTGTCGGCCAGGGTGGTGGCGTTGGCCCCGGCGATGTACGGCAGGGCCTCCCGCCGGTTGATGTAGCCCTTGCTGGCCAGGGGCACCAGGACGGTCAGGGCCACCGACACCGACAGCGTCAGGAGGGCCGCCAGGCATCCCATAGCGAACATCGGCCACGGACGCCGCATCCAGTCGAGTCGCGACTCCGCGTGGCGCTCGCCGTCGAGCTCCGGGAGCACCTGGTCGAGGAGCTTGAATGAGGCCAGGATGATGGCCAGACCGATCGGGAACAGGAGCGGTCCGGGGAGGAGCCGGGCCGAGACGTCCACGAAGGGGCCCCACACGAAGTCGATCGCGCTCGTGATCTGAGCCGACGCCCGCCAGGTGATCCCGTCGAACAGCCCTGCCTTGTACGTTGCATACCCGAGGAACATCGCCGGAACGTAGACGACGGCGGTCATCGACAGGGCCAGGACGCCCATCCCCAGGGAGTCCCGCCGGTTCCGGCTCCGCATCGCGTACAGGAACCCCACCAGCAGGACGATGAACGAGGCCCCCAGGCGCGAGCCGGTGAGCATGGTGAAGGTCTGGAGGTCGTTCGTGGCCCCCGCGTTCTCCAGCGCCAGGGCCGCCGCCGCGACGGGCGAGCCCGAGAGGACGACGTACGCGCCGAGCCACCCGAGGCCGAGCGTGCTGACCATGTTGTCGACGGGGAACGTTCCCTGGAGCCTGGGGGCGATCGCCTGGGCCCCCTCCTTCATCAGTTGGATCGACAGGATGAAGAGGAACAGGGCCGCCAGGAAGAACAAGAGCTTGACGGCGCGCCGGGCGCCCCGCCGGCCCTCCACCCGCACCTCCGGGGCCCGGACGTCCGCGGCAGGGGCCGACTCCGGGGCGTCGCCGTTGCCGCCGACGGCCGGCGCTCGCTGCTCTGTGGGGTTCAGGTTGTCGGGTTCGTTCCCCATGCGGTCTCGTGGTCGGGGGCCCGGGAACAGTCCGTACCTTACCCCATCGGCTGGCTCCCACCCGAACGACACGGCGTCCCGGCGACGGGTCCCTTGGTACCCTTCGAGGATGGCGAGACCGTACGACCCGTCCGAGATCGAACCTCGGTGGGCCGAAGCCTGGGCGGCCGGGGACCTGTATGCCGCCGGTGGGCCCGACGACAACAGGCCCCGCTTCTACGCCCTCGACATGTTCCCCTACCCGTCCGGGGACCTGCACATGGGCCATGCGGAGGCCTTCGTCCTCGGGGACGTGATCCCGCGGTTCCGGTGGATGCAGGGCTACAACGTGTTCCACCCGATCGGGTGGGACTCCTTCGGCCTGCCTGCCGAGAACGCCGCGATCCAACGCGGGATCCACCCGAAGGAGTGGACGTACGCGAACATCGAGAAGCAGGCGGCCTCGTTCCGCCGGTACGGTGTGTCCTTCGACTGGTCGACGCGCCTGCATACCTCGGATCCCGGGTACTACCGGTGGACCCAGTGGCTGTTCCTGAAGCTGTACGAGCGTGGACTGGCGTACCGGAAGCTGGCTCCGGCCAACTGGTGTCCAAAGGATCAGACCGTCCTGGCGAACGAACAGGTCGTGGCGGGGGCCTGCGAGAGGTGCGGGACGCCCGTGGTCCGGAAGGACCTCGTGCAGTGGTTCTTCAAGATCACCGACTACGCCCAGGCGCTCCTCGACGACATGGAGCAGCTCACCGGGTGGAGCGAGCGGGTCCTCACGATGCAGCGGAACTGGATCGGTCGGTCAGAGGGCGCCGAGGTCGAGTTCGGGATCCAGGAGACCGGCGAGCAGGTCACGGTGTTCACCACGCGACCCGACACGCTGTGGGGCGTCACGTTCTTCGTGTTCGCCCCGGAGCACCCCATGGTCGAGGAGCTGGCCAAGGCCGGGGGGACCTCCGCCGAGGTCGCCGCGCTGCGGGACCGGCTCCAGGCCACGCCGCTGACGTCGCGCGAGCAGGCCGAGTCCCGCGAGGGTGTCTCGCTCGGCGTCCACGCCGTGAACCCCGTGACCGGCGAGCGGGTGCCGTGCTTCGTGGCCCCGTACGTGTTGATGGAGTACGGGACCGGGGCGGTGATGGGCGTGCCCGGGCACGACCAGCGCGACTTCGAGTTCGCCCGCGCGCAGGGTCTCGAGGTCCGGGTGGTGATCGAGCCCGAGGGCGCCCCTCGGGACCCCGGGACGATGACCGAGGCCCACGACCACGAGGGCGTCATGGTGCGCTCGGGCCGGTTCGACGGGACCCCGAGCCCCGAGGGCATCCCGCGGGTGATCGCGTGGCTGGAGGAGCAGGGGAAGGGGCGGGCCGCGATCTCGTTCCGGATCAGGGACTGGCTGATCTCCCGGCAGCGGTACTGGGGCGCCCCCATCCCGATCGTGCACTGCCCGACCGACGGCGACGTGCCGGTCCCCGAGGAGGATCTGCCGGTACTGCTGCCGGACGATGTCGACTTCTCCCCGACCGGCGAGTCGCCCCTGGCGAAGCACGACGGATTCCTGAACGTGACGTGCCCCCGCTGCGGCGGCGCCGCGCAGCGGGAGACCGACACGATGGACACGTTCGTGGACTCCTCCTGGTACTTCTTCCGGTACCTGTCCCCCAACGACGACCGCCGGGCGTTCGACCCCGAGGCGGTGGCCCGGTGGATGCCGGTCGACCAGTACACCGGGGGGATCGAGCACGCGATCCTCCACCTCCTGTACTCGAGGTTCGTGACGAAGGTGCTGAGCGACATCGGGCTGGTTCCGTTCCGGGAGCCGTTCCCCCGCCTGCTGAACCAGGGCCAGGTGATCATGGACGGAGCCGCGATGAGCAAGAGCAAGGGCAACATCGTGGAGCCGATGCCGCTGGTGGAGCGGTACGGCGCGGACGCGATCCGCGTGACCATGCTCTTCGCCAACAAGCCCGAGGACGACATCGACTGGGCCGACGTCTCGCCGGAGGGTGTGCGGTCGTGGCTGGACCGAGTGTGGCGTGCCGTGCACGACGCGGCCGGACGCGAGGGCGAGGACCCCGAGGAGCTGCGCCGATCGACCCACCGGACGATCCGGCAGATCACGGACCTGTACGAGCGGCACCGGTTCAACGTCGCCGTGGCCCGGCTGATGGAGCTGACGAACCGGATCCGGGCGGCATTGGATCGCGGCGAGCCCGCACGCGAGGCGGCCACCTCGCTCGTGCAGATGGTCGCCCCGATGGCGCCGTTCATCGCCGAGGAGCTGTGGCGCGTGGCGCTGGGCGGACAGGGGAGCGTCCACCGCTCGTCGTGGCCGACGTTCCATCCCGACCTGGCCCGCGAGGAGACCGTCACGCTGGTGGTGCAGGTCGACGGGCGGGTCCGTGACCGGCTGGAGGTCCCCCCGGACGTGACCGAAGAGGAGGCCGAGCGGTTGGCCCGGGAGTCCGAGCGGGCCCGGCGCATCATCGGCGACCGCGAGGTGGCCCGGGTCATCGTCCGCCCGCCGAAGCTGGTGAACCTGGTCACGTCCTGACCGTGCTCGACATCCGGGACCGTGGTGGCGCGGTGCTCGTGGCCGTCCGGGTGCGGCCCCGATCACGGCCGGGCCTTGAGCTCACCGACGGCGGCCTGGTCATCCGGGTGGCCGCGGTCCCCGAGAAGGGTCGGGCCACCGAGGAGGCCCGCCGGGCCCTGGCTGAGGCGCTCGGCCTGGCGCCCTCGGCGGTGACGCTGCGGAGCGGGGCGGCGGCCCGCCGGAAGGTGTTCGTGGTCGAGGGCCTTGGCGCGGTCGAGGCCCGGACCCAGCTGCTGGCCGCGGCGGGCTGACCGGGCGGCGAGCCGGTCAGCGGGCCAGGCGGACGGCCACCATCACGCCGTCGCGGGTGGGGACGATCGTGGAGCGGTAGCCCGGGTCCTCGGCCACGGCGCGGTTGTGCTCCAGGACGGCCTCGGTGACCTCCTCCGGGCCCTCGTCGTCGACGCCCTCGATCACGCGACCGGACCACAGGACGTTGTCGCAGAGGTACAGGCCGCCGGGCCGGATCCGCTCGTGGGCCCGCCGCCACGCCTCCGGATAGTCGGTCTTGTCGATGTCGTTGAAGATCACGTCGAACTCGCCGTCGACGTCGTCGAACACGTCGAGGGCCTCCCCCACGTGGGAGTGGACCCGGTCACCCAGGTCAGCTCGGTCGAGGTAGTCGGCGGCCCGGTCCTGCTTCTCGGGGTCGGTGTCGGTCATGTGGACCTCGCCGCCGGGTCCGACGGCCCGGGCGAACCAGTACGCGGAGTAGCCGAACCCGGACCCGAGCTCGAGGACGCGGCGGGCGCCGACGGCCCGGGCCAGCACCTCGAGCGTGACCCCGACGACCCGACCGACGATGGGGAAGCCGTCGGCGGCGTCCTCCATCTCGTCGGCGATGGGATGCTCGCCGCCCAGGAGACCCTGGAGGTAGTCCTCGATCCTCGGGTCCACGATGTCGATGCCCATGGCCGCCCTCCGTCGGTGTGGTGCCGCCGAGGATACGGGTTTGTGTCACCGGCGGCCGGTAGCCTCGGTCGATCCCTCCCTCTCGAAGGCGCCGCGCGTCCGGCTCCGGCCGAAGGAGGTCATGGACGGAGGGTTCCGGGAGTGGCTGGCGGGCCTGACCCGCCGTGAGGCCGTGCTGCTCGGCGTGATCGGCCTGGCCGTTCTCGGTGGCGGGGGGTTGTGGTACGCGCGATCGCTGCCCGAGCCGGTCCGGATACGGGCGCCGACCCCGGCGCCCTCCGTGAGCGCGGGGCCCTCGACGGTGCTCGTGCACGTCGCCGGCCGGGTCCGCCGGCCTGGGGTCTACGAGCTCGCCGAGGGCGGCCGGGTGATCGACGCGATCGAGGCGGCCGGCGGGCCCCGGCCAGGCGCCGACCTGGCCGCGCTGAACCTGGCCGCGGTGCTGGTGGACGCGCAGCAAGTGCTCGTTCCGACGCGGGGCACGCCGGTGCCCGCCGGGGGCACGGCGCCGGCTCCCGGCCCGGGAGCGGCCGGCCAGCTCGTCAACGTGAACACGGCCACGCCCGCGGAGCTGGAGGAGCTGCCCGGCATCGGCCCGGTGCTGGCAGAGGCCATCACGGCCCACCGAGAGGAGCACGGCCCGTTCACCTCGGTCGACCAGCTCGAGGACGTCAGTGGGATCGGCCCGGTGACCCTCGAGGAGATCCGAGACCTGGTCACGGTCTGAGCGGTGATGGCCAGGGGGGCGCTGCCGGCGGCCGCGGCCGGGATGTGGGTCGGCGTTCTGGCTGCCGGGGATGGCGGCGCGGCCGTGCTCGGCGGGGCGCTCCTCGTCTGCGGCCTGGCCGGGCTGGTCGCGACGGCTCGCTGGGGCAGCGCGGTGCGGGCCCGGTCGCGCCGGCTCGTGGCGGCTGCGGGGCTCGGAGCCTCCGATCGGCCGGCCGGTCGGCGAGAGCGCGTCCTGGCGGCTGCTGGGCTGCCCACCTCCGAGCCGCTGCGGCAGGCAGGTTCGCCGGGGCGCCGGCTGGTGGCCGTCGGGGTGGCCTCGTCACTGATCGGCGCCGGCTGGGCCACGGCGCGCATCGCGCTCCGCCCCGGCCTGGGACCGCTGGAAGGGCGGAGCGTGGAGTTCCGAGGGGCCGCCGCGTCCGACCTCCGGCGCTCCGACTGGGGCTGGAGCGTGGAGGTCGGCGTGGACGAGGTCCTCGTCGCCGGCCGGTGGTCGGAGGTCGACCTGCGGGTGTGGGCGGCCGGGTCGGGCGGGGCTCCCTCGATCCAGGCCGGCCAACCGGTCGCCGGACGGGGGGTCCTCAGGGCGGTCGACCGGGCGGCGTCAGGGTTCGAGGCGTACCTGGCCGCCCGCGGCGACGTGGCCAGGGTGGCGGTGTCCGAGCTGGTGGCCCGGGGCCCGCCGGAGAGCCCCTGGCTCCGGGTCGCCGCGTCGGCCAGGCGGGCCCTCCGCCGGGGCGCCCGGGCGGCGCTGCCGCGCCGGGAGGCCGAGCTCCTCCTGGGGCTGTCGATCGGCGACACCTCTGGGATGGACGCGGAGGTCGAGGAGGACTTCCGAGCATCCGGGCTGGCCCATCTGGTGGCGGTCTCGGGCGCGAACGTGGCCATGTTCCTGGCCCCGGTGCTGGCGGTCGCCTCGATGCTGGGGTTCCGCTTACGAGGCCGTGCGGCCATGGGCCTGGGCGCCGTGGCCTTCTTCGCCCTCCTGACCCGGTGGGAGCCGTCGGTCTTGCGGGCCGGCGTCATGGCCGGAGTCGCTCTGGCCGGGGTGATGGCGGGCCGGCCACGGAGCACCGGGGGCCTCCTCGGCGCCTCGATCGTCGCGCTGCTGGTGGCCGACCCGGGCCTGGCTCGTTCGATCGGGTTCCAGCTATCCGTGGCGGCCACCGCCGGCCTCGCGGTGATGGCCGGGCCCCTGGCGACGCGGCTCCGGTTCCTGCCCCGGCCGGTGGCGCTGGCGGCGGCTGCGACCGTGGCGGCCCAGATCGGGGTGACGCCGCTGCTCCTTCTCCATTTCGGGGTGGTGCCGACCGTGACCCTTCTGGCCAACCTGCTGGCGTTCCCGGTGGTTACCGCGGCCCTGATGGGGGGCTGAGCGCGGCCGGCGTGGCCCTCCTCTCGCCGTCGCTCGGCGCAGGGATCGGCAGGGTGTCCTCCGTGCCACTGACCTACCTGATCGATCTGGCCGACCTGATGGCCCGGGCCCCGCTCCCGTCGGTGACCGGCGAGGGCGGTTTGGCCGCCGCGGTGGCCACCGTCTTCGGGCTCCTGGCGGCATGGCGGATCCGGAGCGCCAAGGGCCGGGGACGGGCCCGGATCGCCGCGGCGGCCCTTGCGGTCGCCATGGTCGTGTGGCCCGCGCCCCGCCTCGGTGGCGCGGCCGGAGCGCTCACCCTGACCTTCTTCGATGTGGGACAGGGGGACGCGGCCCTGATCCGCGGTCCCGACGGGGAGACGATCCTGATCGATGCGGGCCCGGATCCGGACCAGGTGGCCGCGGAGTTGGCCGCGCGGGGGGTCCGCAGGATCGACATGGCCGTGGCCTCGCACGCCCATGCAGACCACGTCGAGGGCTTCCCGGCCGTGCTGGCTCGCCATCCCGTGGGGCTCCTCCTGGAGCCCGGCTGTCCCGGCGAGTCGCCCTCGTACCGTCGCTTCCTGGAAGCGGTCCACGCCGAGGAGGTCCCGGTCCGCCACCCGCGAGGGGGGACCACGATCCGGGTGGGCGGTCTCCTCGTCCAGATCCTGGGGCCCGACGAGTGTTCGCCGGATTCCCCTAACGACGACTCGGTGGTGCTTCGTGTCCTCCATGAGGGCATCCCGGTCGCCCTCTTCCCGGGGGACGCCGAGGTGCCGGCCCAGCGGGACCTGCTGGAGGATGAGGATCCCATCGCCGCCGCGGTGCTGAAGGTGCCGCATCACGGCGGGGACACGTCGGACCGGACCTTCCTCGCCGCCGTCGAGGCCGCGGTGGCGGTGGTCAGCACCGGCCCCTACGACTACGGCCACCCGAACCCCTCGCTCCTGGCCGTCCTCGGGGCGGAGGGGATGGCCGTGCTCCGGACGGACCGGTCGGGCGACGTGACCGTGCGCCACGGCCCGACCGGTCTGCTCGTGGAGACCGATTGAGCCGCAGCCGATCCCACCAACCGGGATGAGGGGTCCCGCCCTGGGGACCCTGAGCGGGGCTTCCGCCTTCACGAGGTGTGACGGGGTCCCCTGGGCGGGGGCTCGGCCGATGGCCTCGTGCGTGCCAACCCCTTCTGTAGACTCCGCACGAAGATGACCGCGCGGGCCGGGCCGGTGCTCCTGTGGGGCGAGAGCTCGTTCCTGCTCCGGCACGCAGCGGCGGAGGCCTTCGGCGAGGTTCGCCCGGTGGAGATCGAGGGGAGCGCCTGGCGGCCCGGCGCCACATCGGACCTGGCCACGCCGTCGCTCTTCGGCGACGAGCGGGGGCTCCTGGTCACCTCGGCGCAGACGCTGTCGAAGGACGGGCTCGAGGAGATCGGTCGGTACGCCGCCCAACCGGCCACCGGCGGCCGCATCGTCCTCGCTTACGAGGTCGGCCCCCGGTCGAAGGGACCGCCGAAGGCGGTGGTCTCGACGCTCGGGAGCGGGGTGACGGTCCGGCGGGTCGCGGTGGAGCGTCGGGACCTCCCGGACTGGGTGCGGCGCCGCGCCGCCGCCCGGAAGATCGGGGCCACCCCACAGGGGGCCCAGGCCCTGATCCAGACGCTGGGCGAGGACCCGGGGGTGCTCGACCAGGCCGTGGAGCAGCTGGCCTCGTCGCACCGGGAGGAGGGGATCACGCCGCGGGCCGTGACCGCGCAGTTCCGGGGCCTGGGCGACCGGCGGATCTGGGAGCTCTGCGACGCCGCGTTCGGCGGCCACCCCGCCGTCGCCATGCGGGCCCTGGTCGGGATGCTCGAGGCCGGTGACGAGCCGCTGGTGATCCTGGCCGGGATCGCATCGCGGCTCCGGGACCTCATCCGGGTCCGTACGCTCGCGCCGAAGACGCCGCTATCCGAGGTGGCGCGCCGGGCCGGTCTCCGTTTCGAGTGGCAGGCTCGACGTTACCGAGACCAGGCCGGCCGGTTCTCGCCGGGTGACCTGGCCGCGATCCACGGCGACCTGGTGGAGGCGGACGCGCTGCTCAAGCAGGGGGGACGGGGCGACACCGTGCTCACGAGGGTGGTGGCGAGGATCGGCGAGCTCGACGGGAGCCCCGCCCGGGCCGGCTAGGTCTCGTCGCCGGTCGCCGGCGCGGCCGCGCGGGCCAGCTTCGACTTCCGCCGAGCCGCGGTGCGCTTGTGGATCACGCCCTTGGAGGCGGCCTTGTCGAGCAGCCGGGCCGTGCCGCGAAGCCCCGCCGATGCGGACTCGGCATCGCCCGCCTCCGCGGCGGCCCGGACCTTGGTCGCCTCGGTCTTCAGCCGCGTGCGGGCCGACTTGTTCCGCTCCTCGCGCCGGCGGTTCTGGCGGTTCCGCTTGATCTGGGACGTGATGTTGGCCATCGGCCGGCCAGTCTAGCAGTCACCCCGATACGATGACCGCGTGACCGATCCCGAGCGCATCCGCAACTTCGCCGTCATCAGCCACATCGACCACGGGAAGTCGACGCTCGCCGACCGCTTCCTCGAGCTCACCCACGCCGTGCCCGAGCGGCAGATGCGCGAACAGTACCTCGACCGGATGGACCTGGAGCGCGAGCGCGGCATCACGATCAAGGCGCAGGCCGTGCGGCTCCGGCACGTCCTGGACGGCGTGGAGCACGAGCTGAACCTGATCGACACGCCCGGGCACGTCGACTTCACCTATGAGGTCTCCCGGGCCCTCGCCGCGTGCGAGGGCGCGGTCCTCCTGGTCGACGCGGCTCAGGGGATCGAGGCCCAGACCCTCGCGAACCACCACCTCGCCGAGCGGGCCGGGCTGACCATCGTCCCCGCGGTCAACAAGATCGACCTGCCGGCGGCCGATGTCCCCGAGGCCGTCCGGGAGCTCGCCGAGCTGACCGGCGTCGACCCCGACCACGTGCTCCGGATCTCGGCGAAGACCGGGGAGGGCGGGCCGGAGCTCCTCGAGGCGGTGATCGACCGGGTCCCGGCCCCGCGTGGCGACGGCGCCGCGCCGGCCCGGGCCCTCATCTTCGACTCGGCCTTCGATCCGTATCGGGGCGTGGTGGCGTACGTCCGGGTCGCCGACGGCGAGCTCCGGGGGCGGGCCCGGATCCGGATGATGGCTACCGGCGCCGAGTCGGAGGCCGAGGAGGTCGGCGCGTTCGCCCCTGAGCCCGCGCCGGTCGACCGACTCGGGGTCGGGGAGGTCGGATACCTCGTGGTCGGGGAGAAGGACGTCCGGCAGGCCAAGGTGGGCGACACCGTGACGCGGGCCGACCGCCCGGCCGCTGAGCCGCTCCCGGGCTACCGGGAGCCGAAACCGATGGTGTGGAGCGGCCTGTACCCGATGGAGGGGGGCGAGTACCCCGCGCTGCGGGCGGCCCTCGACAAGCTTCGGCTCTCCGACGCCGCGTTCGTGTACGAGCCTGAGTCCTCTCGGGCGCTGGGGTTCGGCTACCGCTGCGGGTTCCTGGGGCTCCTCCACATGGACATCGTCCGCGAACGGCTGGAGCGGGAGTTCGACCTGTCGCTGCTGTCGACGGCGCCCAACGTGGAGTTCCGCGTGCACCGCGGGTCCGAGATCGTCGAGGTGCACAACCCCTCGGAGATGCCCCAGGCCGGCACGTACGACCGGGTCGAGGAGCCGGTGGTCCTGGCCACCGTGATCACGCCGGCCGCCGCCCTTGGCCCGGTGATGGAGCTGTGCCAGGCGCGGCGGGGGGCCCTCGAGGAGATGCGGTACCTCTCGCCGGAGCGGGTGGAGCTCCGATACCGGCTGCCGCTGGCCGAGATCATCTTCGACTTCTTCGACCAACTGAAGTCGCGCACCCGCGGGTACGCCTCGCTCGACTACGAGCACGGTGGGTACCAGGAGGCCGATCTCGTCCGGGTGGACCTGCTCCTCCACGGCGACCCCGTGGACGCGTTCAGCGCCGTGGTTCCCAGAGAGCGAGCCCCCCAGTACGGTCGGCAGATGGCGGAACGGCTCCGCGATCTGATCCCCCGGCAACTGTTCGACGTGGCCATCCAGGCGGCCATCGGGTCCCGGATCGTGGCCCGGGAGACCGTGAAGGCCCGTCGGAAGGACGTGATCGCCAAGTGCTATGGGGGCGACGTGACCCGGAAGCGGAAGCTGCTCGAGAAGCAGAAGGCCGGGAAGCAGCGGATGCGACGGGTGGGGAAGGTCGATGTGCCGCATGAGGCGTTCATCGCCGCGATCCGGGCTGACCGGGGAGGCTGAACGGAGGGGATGCTAGCAGTCTCGTCCCGAGAGTGCTAATACTAGGCGTGATGGAGGCGCTCGGCGAACGTCGGTCCGCGGTTCTGCGGGCCGTGGTCGCGGACCACATCGGGACCGGCGACCCCGTGGGGAGCGCGGCGGTGGCCGCTCGGCACCGCCTTGGCGTGAGCGCCGCCACGATCCGGAACGACATGGCCGCCCTCGAGGAGCAGGGCTTTCTGCACCAGCCCCACACCTCGTCCGGGCGGGTCCCCACCGACCGCGGCTACCGGTTCTACGTCGACGCGCTTCCCACCCGTGCGGAGCTGCCGCCGCGCTTCCGGCGACCGATCGACCGGTTCTTCGGCCGGCCTCCGACCGATCTCGAGGAGGTGATCCGGGGGGCCGCGATGCTGCTGTCGCGGATCACCCGGTACGGGGCGGTGGCCCAGCCTCCCCGGTCCGCGCACGTGGTGGTGATGGGCACCGCCAACATCGTGGCGGAGGAGGGCTTCGAGCGCCGGGAGACGGTCCGAGGCCTGCTCGAGGTCCTGGAGGAGGAGCGGGACGTACTGGAGCTGCTCCGCCGGCTCGTCGCCGAGTCGAACGTGGTGGTCCGGATCGGGACCGAGAACCGGATCTCGGCGCTCCGCGAGGCCAGCATCGTGGCGGCGCCGTACGGGCGGGGGAGCCGGGCACTGGGAGCGATCGCGGTGCTGGGGCCCACCAGGATGCACTACCGGGAGTCGATCTCCACGGTGCGCTCGGTGGCCGAGCGCCTCGGTCGGACGATCGAGCGCGCGGCCGGGTAGCGCCGGCACGATGGCGGATCGGGACCTCTACGACGTCCTCGGGGTGTCGCGGGACGCCACCCAGGAGGACATCCGGAAGGCCTACCGCCGCCTGGCCCGGGAGCACCACCCCGACGTGAACCAGGACGCCGAGGCGGAGCGGCGCTTCAAGGAGATCAACCTCGCCTACCAGACGCTGTCCGACCCGGCTCGACGCCGCCAGTACGACCACTTCGGCGGGGAGGGCCTCGCCCCGGACGTGTTCGGGTTCGGTGACCTCGGGGACATCGTCGAGGCGTTCTTCGGCGGCTCGCCGTTCGGCCGTGCCCGGACCCGCCGCAGGGTGCGGACGATGCGGGGGAGCGACCTCCGGGTAACGCTCTCGCTCACGTTCGAGGAGGCCGTGTTCGGGGCGTCGAAGGAGGTTCCGGTGACCGCGCTCCGCCTGTGCGATCGGTGTCGGGGGACCGGGTGCGAGCCGGGCACGTTCCCCACGCGGTGTTCCACCTGCGGCGGGTCGGGCGAGGTCTCCGACGTGCGGCGGAGCGTGTTCGGCACCGTGATGACCTCCCGGACGTGCGCCCGATGCGAGGGCACGGGGGAGGAGATCTCCTCCCCGTGCCGCACGTGCTCGGGCGATGGCCGGGTGCGCACGGAGCGGACGATAACGGTGGAGGTGCCGACCGGGGTCGCCGACGGCATGGAGCTCCGGATGGAGGGGGCCGGCGAGGACGGCCGGGCCGGCGGCCACCCCGGTGACCTCTACCTCGCGCTCGCGGTCGATCCGCACCCGGTGTTCGAGCGCCGTGGGCAGGACCTCGTGGGGGTCGTCGAGGTCCCGGTGCTGGCGGCGATGACCGGGACCGAGGTCGAGGTGGACACGCTCGACGGTACCGCCACGGTCACGGTCCCCCCGGGGACCCGAGCCGGGACCACGCTGAAGGTGAAGAACGCCGGCGTGCCGAACCTGGGCCGCCGGGGACGGGGCGATCTCCTGCTTCACGTCGACCTCGACGTGCCGGCGAAGCTCGGCCCAGAGGAGCGGCGGTTGGTCGAGGAGCTGGTCGAGCGCAGGGGCGAGCGGGGTCCGCTCCGCGGCCGCCTCCGTCCCCCGGGCGGGTGAGCCTTCCCCACTTCTTCGCGGGAGCCCCGCCGCCCGGCGAGGCGGTGGCGCTGACACCCGAG